>SFHG01000073.1 GCA_004555765.1 Bacteroidales bacterium | reverse complement strand
TGTGTCCTGTATGCCGATGAACTGATACAGGGCATTGCACCGGGACAATTTTGCTCCCTCTACGACAAGCAGTCCCGCATCTGCTACGGCAGTGGCGTGATCTCGGGAGGGAGACGGCAGGCGTGAAGCCACACGCAGGACAATCTCATACGGACCGAAAAGAAATCTTTGCACGGACTGAGGAGAAACTTTGGTACAGACATAGGAAAACGTCCCGGTCTGTACCGGAAGGAGGGAAAAATCCTCTTTATATCCGAGAAAATGTCTAACTTGCATAAAGAAACTAAATCACCCGACATATTCAATCAATTCCCACGATTATGAAGACGAAAAAGATAGGTCAAACGACCCTGTTCTCAGCGTTCATTGCTCTCGCTCTCGGACTTGTGTCCTGCGGAGGTCCGGCACCGAAAGAAAACGCGGAGAAAGCCGTGAATTACCTCATCGCAGGCGAGCTGGAATCCTTTTACAACCTGCTCTCCGACCGCGATAAGGAAGCTCTGACGATGGACAACTTCGTCGATCTCTACAAGGCGCCCGAGAGCGTCACGGCTCTCGAGGAACTCATCCCCGAAGTACGCTCTAAGGCCTTCAAGGCAAAAGACTTCAAAGAGACCATCACCGGTGAAACGGCCGTCGTCACCTACATCCTCACCCTCCCGGATGTGGACCAGATCGGTCGAGGCGTCTTTTCCCTCCAGGATCTCATCACCCTTACCGTAGACGGCAAAATCAGAAATCTCGGAGACCTGCTCACCGAGACCCAAGACAAACTGAAAGAGTATATCAAGGAAAACGGACTGCCGACCAAAGAGACCGCACAGCAAATCAATATGATCCGAGAAAACGACGAGTGGCGGGTGGATCTTGACGTAGCAAACACACTCAAAAACAAAAAAGAAGGACTCAAGATTTTCCAGTAACATCGGACTCGGAGACCAGCACCCCCCCGGCTTGGCCAAATCGGAACGACCGCATTTTTCTTCCCCCAAAATACAACACCCATAAATGGCAAAGACACAAATAAACGAACCAAAGCCCTATGTCGTAGGCATTGACGTGGGCGGCACGAACTCGGTAATCGGCATCGTAGACACGAGAGGCAATATCCTCCGCTCCAGCTCCATCAAGACTGCGGCACACCTGGATGTCGAAGACTTCGTGAACGACCTTGCTGCCGAGATCAAGAAAATAGCCGACGCCGAGAACGTCTATGACAAGATCCACGGTATCGGCATCGGTGCGCCCAACGGCAACTACTTCACCGGCTCCATAGACTTTGCGCCCAACCTCCCCTGGAAAGGTCGCATCCCGCTCGCACACATGCTGGGCGAAGCCACCGGTATCCCCGTCGCGCTCACCAATGATGCCAACGCGGCAGCCATTGGAGAAATGACTTACGGCGCAGCACGCGGAATGAAGGATTTCATCGAAATTACGCTCGGCACGGGTGTGGGCTCCGGCATCGTGGTGGGCGGCAAACTCGTCTACGGTCACGACGGCTTCGCGGGCGAAATCGGTCACACCATCATCAGACGCAACGGCCGTATGTGCGGTTGCGGCAGGCAGGGCTGCGTGGAAACCTATTGCTCGGCTACGGGCGTGGCGCGTACGGCACGGGAATTTCTCGAGATTAGGGAGGACGCCTCTCTCCTTCGCGAGCTACCCATCGAAGAAGTCACCTCCAAGGATGTCTACGATGCTGCTATGAAAGGCGACAAACTGGCGATCGAAATCTTTGAGAGTGCGGGTACCATCCTCGGCGAAGCACTCGCTGACGCCGTGGCGTACACCAGTCCGGAGGCCATTATCCTCTTTGGTGGTCTGACCCGCGCCGGCGACTTCATCCTCGAGCCGACAAAGCGCCACATGGAAAAGAACCTGCTGAACATCTACCGGGGTAAAGTAAAGATCCTCGTCAGCGAACTCTCCGAAAGCGACGCCGCCGTCCTCGGAGCCTCCGCCAAGAGGACTTTTATCCGAATCGGAGCAAAACGGATCCTTAATTAAAGAGAATTAGGTAACTTTGCAGGCGGTGCAGAAATCAGCACCGCCTGCAAAGTTATCTTTTTGTCGTCAAACTAAATAAGATGAGCAACCAACACCCGAACAACCATCAGCATAACGAACAGACTGTCGAACAAGTGGCAGGAGAAGTTATCAACAACACAGTAGAGAAGATCGATAAGAATAAAAACGTCATCCTCTACGTCGTCCTCGGCATCCTCATCATCGTGGGCGCAGTGCTTGCCTACGTCAACCTCTACCGCATTCCCCACCAAAAGGCGGGCAACGAAGCACTCTACAAAGCGGAAAGCTATTTTGCCAAGGACTCGTTTCAGACCGCGCTCGATGGCAACGGCGCTGACGTGATGGGTTTCCGCCAGGTGATCGAGAAGTACGGCAACACCAAGGCGGGCAATCTCGCACGGTACTATGCGGGCGTCAGCCTCTACCATTTGGGACAGTATGAGGAAGCAGTCTCTTTCCTCAAGAAATACAGCGGCGACGACATTATGGTCGCACCTGCGTCCAGAGGTCTCATCGGCGATGCACTCGTGCAGTTGGGTAAGACAGAGGAAGCTGTCAACTACTTTGAGGAAGCCGCAAAGATGGCAGATAACGACGTCCTCTCTCCCGTCTACCTGCAAAAAGCCGCCATCGCTTACAAAGCCCTCGGCAACAAAGAAAAGGCACTTGAGACTTTCAAGACCATTAAGACGAAATATGCCGCTTCCGCCATCGCAGCCGAAGCCGACAAGTACATCACCGAGCTCTCCCTCTGATAAGCCCGCGAAAGAGGTAAGGACGGGGTAAATAGTTTCGCACGTACCCGGCTCCTTACGAGATACGGACTGAAAATATAACGAGACACGGATCGAAGTTTTTTCTTCGATCCGTGTCTCATTTTGGATGGGGACAAGCCCCACTGAATCGGGAGGTTATTCGTCAGTGGGCTTGATGGTAATCTTTTCCTGGATTTCCTGCGGGACGAGCTCGTAGTCGGCGAACTTCAGGGAGAAAGATCCGCGTCCGCCCGTGATGGAACTCAGGGTCGTGGAGTACGTGGAGATTTCGCTAAGGGGGACACGGGCATTGAGCTCTTCGTAGCCACCTTTGCTCTCCATGCCGAGGATGAGGCCGCGACGATTTTGGAGGTCGCTCATCACGTCACCGAGGAACTCGGCAGGGATCTGTACTTTCATCTCATAGATCGGTTCAAGAACTTTGGGACCGGCGTTGCGGAAAGCGTCCGCAAACGCGTGTCGCCCGGCGAGCATAAAGGAGAGTTCGTTGCTGTCCACCGGGTGCATCTTCCCGTCATAGATCACGACGCGGACGTCGCGCGCATACGACCCGGTGAGAGGGCCCTGCTCCATCCGCTCCATAATCCCTTTTTGGATGGCGGGGATGAAACGGGCATCTATCGCGCCGCCGACGATTGAGTTGACGACCACGAGTTTGCCGCCCCAGTCGAGATCGACGACCTGTGTATCCTTGGCGGAAACTTTGTACTCCTGTCCGCCGATCTTGTAGGACGCGGGCAGGGGTGCATCCTCCGTGTAAGGCTCCACGATGAGGTGCACTTCCCCGAATTGCCCCGCCCCGCCGGACTGCTTCTTGTGGCGGTAATCGGCACGCGCCACCTTGGTGATGGTCTCGCGGTAGGGGATCTTGGGTTCCAAGTACTTCACCGGGATTTTCTCGTTATTCTCGATGCGCCACTTGAGTGTCCTGAGGTGAAACTCGCCCTGACCATAGACCAAAGTCTGCTTCAGTTCCTTGGACTGCTCGATGACCCAAGTAGGGTCTTCGGAGTGCATCCGGTAGAGTGCGGCGTTCATTTTCTCCGTGTCGCCCTGGTTTTCCGCCACGATAGCCCGGCGGAACTTGGGTGCGGGGTATTCGATCTGCGGCAACTGCACGTCGATGCCTTTGCCACAGAGCGTGTCGCCGACGGAGACGGTCTTGAGCTTGACGGTGCACCCGATGTCGCCCGCCTTCATCTCGGGCACTCTCTCACGCGACGGTCCGTACGGCGCGAGGAGCTGGCTGATGCGTTCCTTGTCGTGGTTATGGGTGGTATTGGTGAGATCGTCCCCTTCGCGGACGGTGCCGCTGATGACTTTGAAATAGAGAATGTCCCCTACGTGTGGCTCGATGTTGTTCTTGAAGAAATAGAGAACGGTGGGAGCGTTTTCGTCAGGCGGGAGGACGGTGCCGTCGGTGGCCTTCGGAGCTTCGAGTTTGTCGGTGCAGGGGACGATGTTGCCGATGAATTCGAGCGTGCGTCTCACGCACATATCCTTGGCCGCACTGGCGCAGAATATGGGGAACATATCCCGGCTGATGAGTCCTTTGCGGATGCCTTGGCGCATTTCGTCTTCGGTAAGGGACTCTTTCTCGAAAAAGAGTTCCATCAAGTGTTCGTCGTGCTCTGCAGCCGACTCCACGAGCGCCTTGTGCAGTTCGTCGGCTTTGGCTTTCTCGGAGTCGGGGATCTCCAAGACATCGGGCTTCCCGCCTTGCGGACCCCAGCGGTACATTTTCATCGTGAGGACGTCGACGACTTCATTGAAATCGGCACCTGTCTTGACGGGGTATTGCACAAGGACGACTTTGGAGCCGAAACTGCTTTTGAGCTCATCCACGGTGCGGTCGTAATCCGCATGCTCGTTGTCGATTTGGTTAATGAGGAAAATGACCGGCTTCTTGAAGCGCTCGGTGTAGGGGAACTGGTTAACGAGTCCCACTTCGACGCCATACTGCGCATTGACGACCATCAGGGCGGTGTCCGTGACCTGCATTGCGCTGATGGCGTTGCCCACAAAGTCGTCCGACCCCGGACAGTCTATGAAGTTGATTTTCCACTCTTTCCAAGGGACAGAGAAGAGGGTCGAGAAGACCGAATAGCCGTACTCTTTTTCCACCGGGAAGTGGTCACTGACGGTATTGCCGTCCTGTACCGACCCGCGCTTGGAGATGGCTCCGCCTTCGAAGAGCATCGCTTCGGCGAGGGTTGTTTTCCCGGATCCGGAACTGCCCAAGATCGCTATATTCTTAATCTCGTTTTTACCATATATGTTCATGGCGCATCTCGTTTAAAGTTTATGATTGGGTTTAATAAAGGTTCGTTTCCTAAAACCAAAATCGGATCTACTCCCTAAAGTTAAGGGAAAATTTAGTAGCAAACAAACTTTTCGTCATATTTCTGTAACACGAAGCATTCCAAAGGGGACAAAGCCTCCGAATGCGCTCAAAGTTCACTCCGGACAGGGCGTCAATCCGGATATTTGGTAGATTTACACCAAACTTTACAGATTCACGATTCTATCACTTCAAAAAACACCCACCCATTAGAGATGAAAATACAGTCCCTGCCCTACGCTGCCCTTGTGTCGGGCTTGCTACTTCTCGCGGCTGCGCTTCCCGCCGCTGCTCAGGAAAAAGAGGAGATGCCGGACACTCCCGATCAAAAGCCCCTGACAGTCTTGGACAAAATACTGGATCGCGTCACTTTCTCCGGAATACTCCAAGGCGGGTATTCGGCGGGGTTCGGATCGGTCTCTCCCATAGGCATCACTATGGGGAATGGCGCTAACGACTTCAGCATTCACCGCCTCGTATTTAAGGTCGAAGCCAAAGTTACCGACGACTTGTCCCTAACCTATATGAGCGACCTCGCGGGCGGCTACACCAACCTCGAGTATTACGTCGAGTACACTCCGGTGCCGGAGTTCGGGATTGTCCTGGGGCAGAAAAAGGTTCCCTTTCTGATGGACAACCAGATCAGCCCCGCCGTACACGAGCTCATCTCCACCATGAGTTTCCTATCCAACTATATGGTAGCGTGTAACCCCTCCAACCCGCTTAACGGAGCTTGGAGCGGACGAGACTTGGGCGTAGAGATCAAGGGCGACCTTTTGGGAAAAATCATGAGCTACCGCATCGGCGCTTACAACGGACAGGGTATGAATCGCCGCGACCTCAATAAGTCCAAAACGCTCTCCGGCAGCCTCACTATCCGCCCCTTCGGAGGATTAGAGCTCCAAGGGTCATTTCTCTCGGGCAAAACGGTTGCTGTCGGAGACGCACTTTTTGTCAAAGACCGGCGCCGTGTCACCAAAGGAGAGAGCTACCGGATGGACCGCGTAGCGGGCGGCCTCGTCTATAAGTCCGAGCGGTTCGGCATCCGCTCGGAGTACATTGCGGGCAGGGACGGCAACGTCCTCTCCGACGGGGTATACGCCACGGCGCGTGTACTACTCTTCAAAAAGCTCGACCTCATCGTCTCCTACACCTACGCCGACTTCAACAAGGGCGGCGAAAACCACCTCTCGATCAACAACTATGTGGTCGGACTCCAATACAAGTTCCTACCCAAGTGCCGTCTCAGCCTTGAGTACAACGTGATGGATCCCCAAGGTGCGTCCAACACGAACCATATGATCAATACGCAACTGCAGTTCGCATTTTGACTCCGATTTTGGTACGACCGGGAAGAATTTCCCGGTCTGTACCTTTTCCCATCGAGATACAGACCGAGAAGAAGTTCCCGGCCTGTATCTTTTTTCCGCACTGCCCGAAGCGGGAAATTTGGAAGAAAGAGACGAATGTGGTACCTTTGCAGTCCGATAGGGTGCGGATGTGTCCGTTCGCGCCATATTTTTATAACACAAACATCACGCAATAAAGCACCAACAAGCAAAAAGAGCAGAATTTATGATCATTGTACCCGTAAAGCAGGGCGACAGCATCGAGAAAGCCCTCAAGGTATTCAAGCGCAAATTTGACCGCACCGGCACCATGCGCGAACTCAGAAACCGCAAGGAGTTCAAGAAGACCTCCCAGGTGAAGCGTCGCAAAATGGAAAAAGCCCGCTACGTCCAAAGCCTTCGTCAGGCAGAGATGGACTAATCTCCGGATTAGGTTCCCATTCAAGCCTAACACGAAAGGAGGTCTGAACCAAGGACACATAAGTTCGCTCATATAATATAAGCCAGAAAACAGGTCAGGAATACCGCGCATCACGTCGGTATTCCTGATCTGTTTCGTTATTTTTGGTAACTTTAGGTACCGGATTCGGAGGAGTAGGAACCGCTTTGTGACCGAAGTCTGCCCCACCCGTCCGGATGTAACCAAGACTGCATTTAATGACTGACAGACAAACGCACCCATACATAGACCTCATCGTCACGATAACGGGAGACGACGACCTCGGCACACGGCATGATGCCGCCGTCTTTTACCTGTCCGAAGCCGGATACGGGATGTTCTCCGACGACGAACGCGGTACGCTTCACGCATTCATCGAGAAGAGTGCTTACGACGAAGAGAAGACAGCCGAAGCGCTCGCCCCTCTCGGCTCTTGCGTCACGACCCGGGTGAGCGAAATCGAAGACCGGGACTGGAACGAGGAGTGGGAGAAGAACTACCACCGCCCCATCGAAGCAGTGCCGGGAAGGGTCGTCATTCGTGCCTCTTTTCACGAAGCGAGACCCGACATCCCTTTCGACATCGTCATTGACCCCAAGATGGCTTTCGGCACGGGCAATCACGCCACGACGGCCGGGATGATCCGGCTCATAGACGGGCTGTCCCTTGCGGGACGCTCCGTCATCGATATGGGCTGCGGCTCAGGCGTCCTCGGCATCTTCGCACTGAAAAAAGGAGCCTCCGGCTGCACTTCCATCGACATCGACGACCGCTCCACGGCAAACGCGCAAGAGAATGCCGACGCAAACGGCGTAAGCCTCGACATCCGACACGGCGACGCGTCGCTCCTCTCCTCGGTACGTCCGGCAGATTGCTTTTTCGCCAACATCACCCGCAACATCATCCTTGAGGATCTGGATCGCTACCTCTCGACGCTGAAGCCCGGCGGCACGCTCCTCTTGAGCGGCTTTCTCCTCAGCGATCTCCCCGCCATTACCCGTGCGCTCTCGGAGAGGGGGTTGGAGACAAAAGAGACGCTCAACCCCGAAGGCGACTGGGTTGCCCTCAGGGCAGAGAGGAGATGACAAACGGTACGCGACATTAACGACACACAGACACTATGAAAGAAGAATCTCAAGCCGTCACACCCGGGACGGCACCTGATCAGGCTCCGCACTCCACGGAGATCCGGACGATCGGCATCCTCACCAGCGGAGGAGATGCTCCCGGCATGAACCCCGCCATTCGCTCCGTAACCCGCACTGCCATTGCCAAAGGGCTTAAAGTAAAAGGCATCTACCGCGGGTACAAAGGACTCATCGAAGGCTCGATACGGGAGTTTCACACCGAAGATGTCTCCAACATCATACAGCGCGGAGGCACCATCCTCAAGACGGCGCGCAGTATGGAGTTTATGACGAAAGAGGGACGCGGCAAAGCCTGGGCGAACATCGTGCGCGAAGAGATAGATGCCCTCGTGGTCATCGGCGGTGACGGTTCTCTGAGTGGCGCACAGATGTTTGCCAAGGAGTACGATTTCCCCATCGTGGGCATACCGGGGACGATAGACAATGACCTCGGCGGCACTGACCGCACCCTGGGTGCCGACACCGCCCTGAATACCATTATGGACGCGGTCGACAAACTTCGCGACACCGCTTCGAGCCACGACCGGCTCTTCGTCGTGGAAGTGATGGGGCGCGACTCGGGCTTTCTGGCGCTCAACGGTGCCCTCGCTTCCGGTGCCGAAGTGGCCGTCATCCCCGAGTACCACTCGAGCGAAGAGCAGATGAATAATATGATATCGAGTGGCTTCCGCAAGAGCAAAAACTCCGCCATCATCATCGTGGCAGAGTCCCCCAAGACCGGCGGAGCCAACGGTGTCGTCGAGCGCATCAAATCCGCTCACCCCGAGTACGAAGCCCGCGTAGTCGTGCTCGGATATGTCCAGAGGGGCGGATCCCCATGCGCCCAGGATCG
>SFHG01000072.1 GCA_004555765.1 Bacteroidales bacterium | reverse complement strand
GGATCTGGACGGTAACTTCACCATCGCAGACATTCCCGCAAACGCCACCCTCCGCATCTCTTACATCGGCTACAAGACGCAGGAGATCGCGCTTAACGGCCGCACGACGCTCGCCGTCAAGCTTGTCCCAGACTCGGAGCTCCTTGATGAAGTCGTGGTGACGGCTCTCGGTATCAAGCGCTCTCAGAAAGCCCTCTCCTACAACGTCCAAGAGCTCAAGAGCGAAAGTCTGAATACGGTGAAGGACGCCAACTTTATGAACTCCCTCTCCGGTAAGGTTGCAGGTGTCAATATCACCAAGTCCTCCGGCGGTGTCGGTGGTGCCACGAAGGTGATTATGCGCGGTACCAAGTCTATTGCAGGCAATAACGGTGTGCTTTACGTGGTTGATGGTATGCCTATAGGCAACCAGAACCTCGCGGGTGACGGCTCCGACTTCGGACGTCCCGGATCCGGTGAAGGCATCTCCGACTTTGCATCCGAAGACATCGAGTCCATCAGTGTCCTCACAGGTCCTTCTGCTGCCGCGCTTTATGGTGCTGCAGCTGCCAATGGTGTGATCATCATCAATACCAAAAAAGGTGCGGAAGGAACGCTTAGGGTGAATCTCTCCACCAATACCGAATTTCTTACCCCGGCATTGATGCCGGAGTTCCAAAACACATACGGCACAACGCCAAATACGTACTTCAGTTGGGGCGAAAAATTGGCTACGCCCTCGACGATGAACCCGGTGGATTTCTTCCAGACCGGTTACTCTACGATCAACTCCGTCTCACTCTCCGGCGGTACAGATAAGAGTCAGACCTACTTCTCTGCCACTACGACGAACTCAGAGGGTATTATCCCGAATAACGAGTATTACCGTTACAACTTTACGGCGAGAAATACGGCAAATTACCTCGACAACCGTTTCCACACGGATTTCAGCGCAAGCTACGTCCTTCAAGGAGACCAGAATATGATGTCCGGAGGTCGTTACTTCAATCCCCTTCGTCCTCTGTACCTTTTCCCGCGCGGAGACGATTTCCAAAACGTGCAGCTTTGGGAAAGGTGGAACCCCGGTCGTAATATCTATGAGCAGTATTGGCCTTACGGAGATCAGGGACAGGATTTCGAGAACCCGTACTGGATCGTTAATAAGGAGATGTTTTACACCCACAAGCACCGCTATATGTTCAGTGCTCGTGCTCAGTACGACTTCGCCGATTGGATTAACCTCGCAGGTCGTGTGCGTGTGGACAACACCTACAACTCGACCTACGTCAAGTTTGCGGCCACCACACGTCCGCTCTTTACGAGTGACGATCCGGCGAAGCCTATGGGCTCCTATTCCCGCAGCGAAGGTCGCTTCAATCAGACCTATGCCGACTTGATGCTCAATATCAATAAGTCTTGGGAGGAGCCGGCGCTTTCTCTGACCGCGAACCTCGGTTCCTCATACGAAGACCTCTATACGACAGGGGTAGGCGTAGGCGGTCCTCTCAAATTGATTCCCAACTTCTTCTCCACGATTAACGTAGACCCCGACAAGACCGGCGGTGGCGGTGAGAACTACAACCGCACCAAAAACGTGGCACTCTTTGCCTCTGCCGAACTCGGGTGGAAGAATATGCTCTTCCTCTCGATGACCGGTCGTGCGGACTGGGCTTCTCAGCTCGTCAAAAACGGTAAAGTGGATCCGATATTCTACCCGTCTATCGGTCTGTCGGGCATCATTTCCGAAATGGTCAAGCTTCCCGATTGGTGGACGTACCTCAAGGTGCGTGCCTCCTTCACGGAAGTGGGCTCTCCGATCTCCCAGGTGGGGATTACTCCCGGCTCCATCACCTACGATATGGATGCGGCAGGAGTAAAGCCGATCACCATCTATCCTTATCCCGACTTTAAGCCGGAGCGCACCCGTTCTTACGAACTCGGTATCAATTCCAAGTTCTTCGGGGGGGATCTCAGCCTTGACGCAACTTTCTACGAGTCTCACACCTATAATCAGACTTTCCTCCAACAGATGTCTGCGTCCTCCGGTTACTCCGGCTTCTATGTCCAGGCCGGTGACATCCGCAACCGAGGTGTCGAAGCGGCTCTGAACTACGGTCACACTTGGGGCGACTTTTACTTCTCCACCGGTCTTACTTACACGATGAACGTAAACCGTGTGATGGAGCTCGTGAAGAACTACACCAACCCTATCGACGGAACTACGTTCGATATCGATCTGCTCCAGTCTCCCAAGTATATGCGCGTGGGTGACTCCATGAGCGACATCTTTGTGCAGGGCATCCTGGTCAAAGGAGAGGACGGCAAGCTTATCGAAGAAGGCAACACCTTCAAGATCGACCGCACTCAGCGTATCAAGGTGGGCAAGTCCGATCCCGACTTTATGATGGGGTGGAATAACACCTTCGCTTGGAAGGGTGTTTCTCTCAGTTTCCTCATCAATGGACGTTTCGGAGGTCTCGCTTCTTCCGGCACTCAGGCTGCGATGGATAACTTCGGTGTCTCCAAAGTCACCGCGGATGCGCGTGACCTCGGGTATGTCCTCGTTGACGGAGAAAAATACGATCCCAAGCGTTATTACCAGACCGTAGGGGGCAATAACCTCACGGCATACTACCTCTATGACGCGACGATGATTAAGCTCCAGGAGCTTTCTCTCGGATATTCGCTTCCCAAACAGTGGCTCGAAAAGACCGGCTTCATCAAAAACGCCTCTCTCTCGCTCATCGGTCGCAATCTGCTTTACATCTATCGCGCAGCACCGTTTGATACCGAGCTCGCAGGTGGTACCGGTACCTACTCCGGCGGCGGCGACAACTTTATGCCCCCCGCGCAGAGAAGCCTTGGTTTTAGTGTAAAGCTCGGATTCTGATAAGTGATTTATCTCACCAGACAGATAATTGGACACTTGACTATAAAAATGAAACAGACTACAATATACAGTTACGCCGTTACGGGGCTTTTGGCTGTCGGTGCATCCGGTGCGCTCGCATCCTGCACCCGTGACTTCCAGGAGGTCAATACCAACCCCCTTCGCCCGAACGACGAAGTGATGAAGCGGGATAACCTCGGTGTCAGCGCCAATATACCGGATCTGCTCTTCCAGCCTCTGTACACGGCTCTCGGGGGCACCGGGGCAGCCAATAACTATCAGGTCATCGATAACCTGATGGTGCAGAGCTGGATGGGCTATATGGCTCCGCGTGATGCGAAGTGGAATAACAATAACCTCTCCCAGTACTCCTTCGGAAACCAAGGGTGGCTGAACGGTGCCTACGTCAATACCACTCAGAGCGTCCTCGGACCTTGGCTCCAAGTGAAGAAAGCCACGATGGACGGTGCAGAGAAGCACCCTGAGCTTTTTGCCATCGCCCAGATTACCAAGATTATGGCACTCCACAGAGGTGTGGATATGTTCGGAGCCATCCCTTACTCCAAGGTCGGCAGCGGGTCTTTTACCGTGCCCTACGACTCTCAGGAAGCGATCTATACCTCTTTCTTCCAAGAGCTCACGGATGCCGTCAATGCGCTCCGCACTTGGGGACAAATCTCTACCTTGGACTACGTCTACGGAGGTAACGCCAAGCAATGGATGAAGCTCGGTAACTCGCTTATGCTCCGTCTCGCTATGCGTGTCCGCTTTGCTGCCCCCGAGCTCTCCAAGAAGTACGCAGAGCAGGCCGCAAACGACCCCGCAGGTCTCATTCTCGACAATGCCGACAACGCCTGGATCGGTGAGAAACTCGGTATCAAACCCGTGAACTCCCTCTACATCGTGGCTAAGGCTTATGATGATACCCGTATGGGGGCTTCCGTCTACACCTATCTCAAGGGCTACAATGACCCCCGCCTCTCTGTGTACTTTGAACCCTATAAGAAGGGAGAAGAGGTCGGCAATTTGGATACTGCCGTACCTCCCGCGATTCCTCAGACAGGCGACAAGTACAATAAGGCGACTTGTGTCAAGGTCGGCAACTGGGATCCGTCCGTGTGGATGACTGCATCGGAAGTCGAATTCCTCCTCGCAGAAGCCGCTGTGGCAAACTACGCTGTACCCGGCACTGCTCAGAGCCACTACGAAAACGGTGTGAAGCGTTCTTTCGAACAGTTCAAACTCGATGGTGCCGACGCTTACCTCAAAGGGACCGGCAAGCCCATTCCTTTCAAGGACAACATTACGCCCGAGTACTCTGCCGATGCACCGGCTACTGTGACGGTGAAATGGGATGAAGGTTTAAACGAGGAACAAAAGCTCGAGAAGATCATCACCCAGAAATACCTCGCCCTCTTCCCCAACGGTATGGAAGCGTGGAGCGAGTGGCGTCGCACCGGCTATCCCCTCCTCATTAAGCCCAATGGCAACATCTCTACCCATGGTATGGTGACTTCCGACGGGCATAAGGACGGTATGCGTATCTTCCCCTATCCGCAGGACGAAATCGACAAGAATGCCGAGAATGTCAATGCGGCCATCAACTCGTATCGCGGTGGCTCCAATGCTGCCAACGTCAACGTCTGGTGGGACAAGAAAGAGAAGTAATCTCTTTTCCGCCTGATGAACACTAAATAATTATATGAATCGTAATCCCATGAAAAGATTATATACTTTCATAAGCTTTGCGGCGCTATCGGCTCTCGTGGCCTCTTGCTCTCTCGCCGACGGCAAGGGTCTCGACGTAGACGAGTTTGGCACCAAAGGCTCGTCAGCAAAAATGCCAGGAAACGGTGTCTATATGAATTTGCCGGGAGGCAACGTTGCATCTTCCTTGCTCCTTGATGATGAAGTAGGAGGTAAGGCTGTAGTGATGCCTGTGCTTGCCAGTCCGTTTGCTGAAGATGTAACTGTAACGCTCTCGTTTGATCCGACTGTCCTTGATGAGTATAATAAAGCCAACGGACTCAAACTTCTTCCCGTGGAGCCGTCTCTCGTGACTTTCTATGCCGATGGCAGCGAAACTGGATCGGAGGGCAATGTGGATGTGGTTATTCCTGCTGGGAAAACTTCTGCTTTGGTGAACCTTGACATCAAGCCACTGAACCCCGAAAAGTACTCATTTTCTTCAAAGTATGCGGTACCGGTAAGAATTACCAAGAACAGTGCGAACATCCCTGTCCTTTCGTCACCAAATTATGCGATAGTTACGCTCAATAGATCCTTTAAGACCGATGTGTTGCACATCATCAAAATGGGGGGGAGCGCAAAAATCAGTATGAACGAACCGATGAAGAAAGATTTGACTGAATGGACGATGCAGGGGCAGTTTCACTTCTCTCAACTACAGAGAAATGATCCTCAGGTCGCATCTCCTAACCAAACTTTGATGAACATAGGCGGAGGTGGTATCACGATGGGATGGTGGACAAGAATCGCGTATGGAGCCGGGATTCAAATCAAACGCGGACGTGATGGAGCCGATATGTGGACTCAAGCTCCTCTGAAAGATCACGAGTGGATTAATGTCACTTTTGTCTATCGTGAAGTTTCCAAAGTGGATAATACTGGACGCATCGAAGTCTATTACGGCGACAAGCTCGTGAAAACTTTCGATGAAAAGACGACTCCCTCCTATACTTGGAAGGCAGGCGCTCCTGATCCCTCTTGGTCATTCGGATTTGGAAACTATAGGGATGACTATATCAGAGAAATTAAGCTCTGGAACCGTGCACTTACGTCTGCCGAGATACAGGATAAGCTTTATCTTCCTGAGGATCCCAAAGCAGAGGGTTTACTCTTCTATTACCCTCTTACAAAAAAGTCGTATGATGAAGAGGCAAGGACATTTATTGATTTAACGGGAAATTCTAAGCTCACTCTTCCGGATAGGTTCGACTTTGAATTCGTTGAAAATGTTGTCTTGCCTAATAAAACCATTGTGGTAGAGTGACGGATTTGGAAGCTTTTAAGATTGCGATTATGAAACTATTGAAAATATTTCTTCCTTTGGCAGTGGGTTGTCTTTCCATTGTCTCTTGCACTAACGTAGCTCCTTTGGACTTCGATGACAAGGCTCAAGAAGAACTTCTCACCAAGAGAGATCAGCTTAAATGGGATGAAGAGAAAAAGGAACACGAGAAAAATCAAGCCGATTCTGCCGCCATTGCCGAGAAAAACAAGGAAAATAGAGCCAAGTATCTGGCTGACTTGCGTGCGTACAAAGAATCGGATCACCCTCTGATGTTTGGGTGGTTTAACAACTGGAACCCCTCTTCTCCGGACAAGGAGTTCTCTCTTGATATGCTCCCAGACAGTGTGGATTGGGTTTCCAACTGGGGTTCATCTTGGAACCTTAATGATGCCAAGAAAGCTCAGCTTGCCAGAGCACACGAACGCGGTATCCGTATGACGATCGGATGGATTATCGAAAATGTCGGACAGGGCATTACTGCTCCCGAAGGCGGTTGGACTCAGTACAAGACCGCAGACGGGAAGGTGGACGTGAATAAAGCTATTGACGTTTATGTGATGGCGCTCTGTGATTCAATCCAAAAGTACGATTACGACGGTATGGATGTCGATTACGAACCTCAGTTCGCATCTCCGTTTAAACCGGGTAACCACTGTGGAGACTGGAACGCCAACGACCTTGTGGATCACATTGCGCTCATTTCCTGCCAGCAATATGGCAATAAAGATCGCGAAAACTATTTCTTTACGCGTATGCGCGAAGAGCTCGACAAACGCTCCAAAGAGATGGGAAAGCCATTGATGTTTAATATCAACGGCTCGCTTACATGGATAGACAATAAGGTCGTCAAATCGTTTGACTACTTTATTGCCCAGTCTTATGGCAATACGCCGAGGAATTGGATTGATGCTCTCAACAGATATAGAAGGGAGGGAGTGGATCCCGTGAAGCAACTATTGGTGACCGAGACTTTTCAAAATAACGAGAGCAACGCCAAAAACTTTGATCGCTATGCGAGGTACATTAAGAATAACGGATCTCCAATTGCTGCCGGTATCGG
>SFHG01000071.1 GCA_004555765.1 Bacteroidales bacterium | reverse complement strand
GGAACGCCACCTGTCCCAAGCTTCTTTGAGGAGGAAAAGACAGATGGCGATAAGGAGTGCGGCGTTAAGGAAAGCGGCCAGAATCTCGGCACGCTTATAGCCGAACGTGTACCGCATACTGGCTTTGCGCGCTCCTACCCTACCCGCAAACCACGCAAACGCCACAGAGAGCGTATCCCCGAGATTATGCACCGCGTCACTGAGCAACGAGAGACTGCCGGAGAGTATCCCGCCCACAAACTCCGCCACGGTAATGAACACATTGAGGAGTGTGACCCATAGGAGCTTAGCGCCGCCCTCCGGGGCGTGATGATGGTGGTGACCGGTGTGGTGAACGTGTGACATAACGCAAGTTTTGTTTATTTCCGACTTATTCTCCCCTTGGCGCAAATATACCTCCAACCGCAGACCGGCACCTACCCAAAACGAGGTATATCTACGGATTTTCGGAGAAAAATGACGCGGGAGCGGGCTCCGGGAGAAACAAGGAAAAGCGCCCCACTGCACAGAGAGGAACGCTTTTCTATTCGATCAAAAGACGACTTTTCTCTCAGATCAGAGACCGAGAGCGGAACGCACCAAGGCGGTGATGTCCGTACCCGTACTGCCGACGAAGAGCATTGCGGATGCGTCGAGAATATACGCGTAGCCGTTATCCGTACCGACCTTATTGATCGCCGTCTTGAGCTTCGTCTGAATCGGTGTGAGGAGCTCGGCCTGCTTCTTCTGGAGATCCTGCTGCGCCACTTGACGGTGGGTAAAGATACGCTTCTGGAGCTCTTCGAGATCCTGCTCTTTGCGTTGCTTCATCGCGTCGGTGAGCGTTTCGGACTCTTTCATATAAGCCTCATACTGCTTCTTGAGCTCGGCTTCCATAGTGGCCACTTCTTTTTCGTACTTACCGGCGAGGTTGTCGATCTCGGTCTGGGCAGCTTTCGTCTCAGGCATGGAGGCGAAGATGCTCTGGGTATCTACGACACCGATCTTCTGTGCGCTTTGGGCAGAAAGGAGAGCCGGGAAAAGCACGAGGGCAAGGGTGAGGAGTAAATTTTTCATTCTTTCTTAGTCTATTATTGTTCTAATGTTCAATTATTTCTATTCCGGATGTACTGACTGCAAAGGTAGCACTTTTCGCCGAAACCCGTCACTTATTGCCCACCTTGACACCGAGAACCGCGAGGACATCGTTGGAGATGTCGGCGATGGGGTCGGCATAGATGATGGTGCCGCGGGCAGAGGCACGGTCGAAGACGATGAGGTACCCTCTCGCCTCACTGATGAGCTTGACGGCCTGGTAGATTTTGTCCTGAATGGGCTTGATGAGGTTCTCTTGGAGCTGCGCCATCTCGCCTGCGGGCCCGAAGTATTTTTTCTGGAGTTCCTGGGCTTGCTCTTCGACAGCTACGATGGCTTTTTCCTTCACTACTCTGTCGGCCTCCGAGAGGGAGACTTTGGTCTTTTGGTATTCGGTGAAGAGGGTCTTTGCCTGAGCGTCGAGCTTTTGGATCTCTGCCGTCCAGGCTTTGGAGCTTGCCTCGATCCGCTCGTTGGCGGTCTTATAGGCGGGGATGTTCTGCATCAGATACTGCATATCGATGAGCGCATACCCCACACCCTCTTGGGCTTGGAGTGCAAACGAGCTTATGAGGAGGAGGGAAAATGCAAGGAATGCTTTCTTGATCATGACTTCTCTAAAGTTTAAGTGTGAGACGATATTGTAGTTCTCAAAAAACTTTCGATCCGTACCCGGTGTCTGTCCCGGTCTGTACGGGGTAAAATTTTTGACCTGTATCTCGTGATCGCGTCGGTCTGTACCCCCTGAAGCAGGGTTACGACCGGATGCACTTGGGTGGGTCAGAACTGCTGTCCGAAGACAAAGTGGACATTGGAGCCACCGATCTGAGACGTACCGTCGGGCGAATCAAAGCCGTAACCCCAGTCGATGCCCATAAGACCAACCATCGGCAACATAATTCTGACGCCCAAGCCGGCGGAACGTTTAAGACGGAAGGGATTAAAGTCCCTGACGTTGTACCACGCGTTGCCGGCTTCAACAAACCCGAGTGCCCAAATCGTGGTCTGTCCCTCGAAGAGTACCGGGTATCTCAGCTCCATATAGGCTTTGGCATAGGTGTAGGCACCCTGACCCGATGCACCGGAGATGGAACCGTTGCGGTAGCCTCTGAGACCGATCATCTGGTTCATATAGCCGATGTATGAACTCATACCGTCTCCCCCCATATAGTATGTACCGAAAGGAGACCTTTTGTTGGGATCAAAGGCGCCGATGATACCGGCTTCGAGACTGGCCATTAGGACGGGCGTACGCTGAGTGGAGGCAGGATCCATCAGAGGAATGAAGAAGCGGCCTTTACCCGAGATCTGGTAGTACTCGATGAATTTGTTTCTGACCTGATCGGAGAGATTGGGATCGGAGTAATCAATTCCGTCCCACAAGGAGTACGGAAGAGTGGACTTGGCATTCAGCGTGAATTCGGATCCCTTTCTCGTATAGATAGGGCTATCGATGGAAGATCGGGAAAGTGTCAGAGAGAGGTTGATATCGTGCGCCGTACCGTTTTCCATCCCAAAATTGTAGTAGTACATATTCCAGTTTTTCATCCGGTACATTTGATACCCGAGCGTGACGGAGAACTGGAAACGGTCGTCCGGCCAACTGAGGCGCTTACCATAGGAGACGGATGCACCGAGGATGTCGAGCGTCTTATCCGGGTCAAAGGCACTCTCATAGAGACTCGAAAGCTGCTCCGCGTACATCTGGGAGCCATAGGGGTCGTAGCCGTAACCTCCATAGCCTCCATAGCCTCCATAGCCGTAGCCTCCGTATCCGTAAGGCGAGCCGTAGCCGTAACCGTAGGGACTGTAGTAGGGCATCTGCTGCATCTGGGAGTTATAGAAATTGCGGTTGATGTCCGTCTGTCGACTGTAGTAGGCTTGAACGCTGAAATAATTGGGGCGTTTCCGACCGAACCACGGATCGGTAAACGTGATGGAGTAGTTTTGGTAATATCTCGCATTCGTCTGGGCATTGAGCGAAAGCGTCTGTCCGTCACCTCGGGGAATGGGGATGTACCCCTCGTACGTCTTTGGCTTAAAGAGGTTACGCATCGAGAAGTTATTGAACGTCACACCCGCCATACCTACAAGTCCCGTTGCAGACCAACCGATGGAGAGCTGTACTTGGTCGTTACTCTTGGGGACAAGGTTCCACGCGATGTCCACGGTACCGCTCTTTTCGTTGGGTATGATATCCGGGACGATCTTTTCCTGATCAAAGTGACCGGTATTGGCTATAAGACGCATGGAGTTCATAATGTACTCCTTATTGTAAAGCATACCGGGCTTGGTGTAGAGTTCGCGCCGCACGACTTCTTCGTAGAGTACGTCGTTACCATTGATCGCCACTTTGTTGATCGTGGCAGGCTTGCCTTCGTGGATGCGGATGTCGAGTGCCACGGAGTCGCCTTTGACCTCCGTCTCCACGGGAACCATATAGGCGAAAAGGTACCCGTTATTGGCATAGAGATTGGAGACCGCATCCTCCTCTACGGTGAGACGATCTTGGAGCTTCTTCTGGTCGTAAACGTCACCGGGCTTGATGCCGAGCAGCCTCCGAAGGTCGGCGGTGGAGTACTTCGTATTGCCGACGAAATTGATGTCTTTGATAAAGTACCTCTGTCCCTCCGAGATGTGGATGTCGATATTGATGCGGTTGTTTTTTACCTTATAGATGGTGTCGGAGAGAATCTCTGCGTCACGGAAACCTTCCTCGTGGTATTTGTCGAGAATGTTCTTAAGGTCGTTTTTGTATTCCTTCTCCACGAAGTTCTTGGTGGAGAAGATTTCGAGGAAACTGTTCCAAGGGTGCTTGGCGAGGGAAAAGAGCTCATTCGTCTTTTTCATTGCCTGACGGAGCTTGAAGTCGCTCACGTTGTGGTTGCCGAAGAAGTTGATGTTGGCGATGCGGATCTTCGCGTTCTTTTCAACATCGAAGATAAGCACGACATACCCCGGACGATTGACATCCTCTATCGTTGTGGCCTCAACCCCGGCATCGCTGAATCCCTTCTCGTCGTAGAAACGCTTTATCTCTATTTTGGCGCGATCTATGAGGTTGGGCGTGATGTGGGTCCCTTCCTGAAGTGCCAGGAGCTTACCCTCGCGGAGGTCTTTGGCTTCGGACTTCGTAGTGCCGTTGATGTCCATACGGGAAAGGCGCGGACGCTCCGTGATGTGGATGGAGATCCACACCGAGTCGCCTTCCATCTTGTCCGCCACGAGACTCACGTCCGTAAAAAGACCGTTGCGGAGGTAGTTCTTGACCGCCTGAGTGGTCTCTTCGCCGGGAATCTCTATCCTCTGTCCGACCTTCAGACCGGATACATTGCGGACAACCGTCTCGTCGTAGCTTTTGTTGCCGACGACTTGGAGACCGGCGATGACTTTGCTCCGGGGCTGGCTGTAGGATACGACAGGGACTTTGTCCGCGTCCGATCCGCCCGCAATCACCTGCGCCTTCGCATCGGGAGCGAAAGATGCTGCGATCCACAAGAATGTTGCGAGCGATGCGCCGCCCCTAAATAGCCCCCTGAGGGAGGTCGAAATGTTATTCATCTTCATTAGTCTTCACCACTGTCTTCTACTTGATCTCCCGTCCGCCCGTATCTTCTTTGCCTTGAGGCATAGTCATCCAAAGCTTTCCTAAAGTCTTCCTCCCCGAAGTCCGGCCAGAATGTATCTGTGAAATAGAGCTCCGAATAGGCCAGCTGCCAGAGCAAAAAATTGCTGATCCTTAGCTCTCCGCCCGTCCGGATCAAGAGATCCGGGAAAGGCAAGTCCGGTGCGTACAGGTGTCGCGTCACGTCCTCCGCAGTCACTTCACTCGTCCCGCCTTCCTGTCTGAGTGCATTAAAAGCGTGCACAATCTCGGTCTGAGAAGAGTAATTCAGAGCAAGGACGAGCGTAAGTCTTGCCTCCTCCGTCTCTGTCTCTCTAAGAGCCTCTTCCATCGCCAAGCGGGGTGCCTCAGGTATGCGGGACAGGTCTCCGATGACGCGGAGGCGGATCCTTTTTTCAACAAGATCGGGCACCTCTTTCCGCACCGTCCTAAGGAGCAAATCCATAAGGGCATTGACCTCCTCGGGGGGGCGGTTCCAATTTTCTTCGCTAAAAGTATAGAGCGTGACGACACGCACGCCCGACTTGACGGCCGCATCGATCACACGCCTGACGGCACTCACGCCTTCGATGTGTCCCGAGGTGCGATCCAAGCCCCTCTTCTTCGCCCAACGACCGTTGCCGTCCATTATGACGGCCACGTGTCCGGGAATGTTATGGTGCTTATTCTCCATCTGAGACGATAAGGGGGAGCTTAGTTTTCAAAAGCATTCACCACACCGCCTGAGGTATCGAGATACCCGTGCCAGACTTCTCTCGAAGGCTTGCCGTCCACTACCCCGCCGAGAATGTAGACGTGCTGGATGCCCTTGGCATCGTGCATCAAAAATCCGCTCGACATCGATCGGGGTAGGAATGCCGCCGGGGGCAACTGTTCTTTCGTGAGCTCCGTCCACGTAATGCCGCGGTCGTTGCTGACTTTTATTTTGGAGGAAACCTTGCCGGCATAAGTACCGCCAACGAGCATCAAGCGACCCGGCGTATCGGGATCCGCGAGATAAAGGCCACCCACTTCGGGGACGCTGTTCGCGGCAGAGACGAACGGTGTCGGTGCCCAATTGATTCCGTCTGAAGTAAAATAGGCTTTCTCGGAAGGGAGATCCATAGCCGTGACGCCACCGAAGAGATAGGAGTGTTGGGTACCGCTCACCGTGTACGTGTAGATGTAGCCACCTTTGACGGGGAAATGCGGATCTACGGGTACGCCCCCGTCAAACGCAGAGAATGCGCCCGAAGCATCGCTCCGCATACTCTTGAAGAAATACCCCGCCTGTGTCCGGGTGATGACGGAGAGCCTGGCAACGGCATCCCGACCTTTGGAATTGTCGCTCAGCACGGACACCACACGCTCACCGTCACCTGTCGTAGGTGCGTAATAGAGGCTCCAAGTCCTCAAGTCTTTCGTAAAATAAAGTTTGCCGTCATCCGTAGCCATCCAAGTCAGACCATGTTTATCGGAGAGAAGAGTCTCGGGCTTGGAGAGCGGAGGAAGGGCAGCACCCTCCTGGGCTGAAAAAGAGAGGGGTTCCGCCGCCAATCCGTACAGAGACACCTCTGTCCCCGTTCTTCCGACAAAATAGTATTTTCCGTCGAGGCTGATGACACGGCCACGCTCCGCTGCGACCGGCAAGACGTCCGCACCGAGGTTCTTCCACGTGAGCTTATTAGGGTCATAGCCATAGCTCTGTATCCTGAAGTCGTACGTCAGGGCAGGATGCCCGTCGCGGCTGATATTCAGTTTCAAAAGACCGCCCTTCACGGAAATCTTTGCGGTATCGCCCGGATGCCACTTCTGAGTACCCGTGGCGGCGTTCACGAGCGACATCGGGACCTGATTGGAGAGGTACATCGTGAGGTATGCGCTGTCGAGCTTGGTTCCGTAAGGCAGCGGCACCCGGTTGTATATGCGCATATTGATGTTATCGATGGTAAAGTCGACTTTCGTCCCCGCAGATCGGGTGCCGAGCGTCAACTGTACCGCCTTGGGCGAATACAAGCCACGAAACAAAGGGGTTACCGTACTCTGTGGCTGCGTGCAGGACGACATCAGTGTACCCAAAAAGAACACCAATGCGGCACAAAACAAGCCGGTCTCTCTCCGATAAAAGTGCCCGAAACGGGAGCGCAACATACTTATATACATTAAAAACAGACTTCTCTATTCCAAACAATTTGCGACAATTCCGTCCACCTGCCCAGAAAGCGCAAATATACACACCCAAGACAAGGCATACAGAATCACGCAAATATACCACTTTCTCGGTTACGAGGCCTTTGCAATAAATGCGCACTCGTATTTTCGGGCAAGAAAAAACGGAACACCGGGAAAGACGAGACCGAAGAATCGAGTAGGTCGGGAAACGAAAGTTTTCTGACCTGCTTTCGTTTCCTTCCCTCTCACACCACCGTACGTGCCGTTCGGCATACGGCGGTTTAATTCG
>SFHG01000070.1 GCA_004555765.1 Bacteroidales bacterium | reverse complement strand
ACAAAGTCTTTTGTGTGATTGTCTTCATGTCGTTTGTTACCTGATTAGAATGTTGATGAAGAAAGAATTGTTTTTAAGAATAAGCCCGAATGTTTTTTGTTTAAAAAATTCATTTCGGACTCTGTGGGTTCTTACGCTGTGTAAAGTTACAAAATACTTTCGTTAAAATGGACTTATTTTTATTGTTTTCTTCTTTGTCGGTCGTCTTGCCGAAGATATTTTCGTATTGAAAATTTTGCACGTACCAAAGCTACCGCCTCAGCCTGTATGACAGCGAGACGAGACACGTACCGGGAAGATCTCCTCGGTACGTGTCTCGTTTATGGTGGCTTTGGAAGTGTAGGTTGTGGTCTGATGTGGGCGTACCGAAATCTCACTTTCGATATGCCTCATCGGTCAGACCGCTCTCCCGACCGGAGAGGTCGGGAATAGGGGCGTGGATCAAGCGTGTTTTGTGGGGTGAAAAAGAGATGTGGACTTGGCGCACTCCCCGGCTGCCGTGCCAAACGCCACGCCCGCTTTTTTCAAGCTTCGGATGACCGACTTCAGTCGCTTAATCATAGGAAAGCCGATTCTTCTTTTGATGAGAAAAGGGACGCGGGACAAGTCCTTTTCTTTCGTCCAGTCCGCAAACTCCCATGGATGGAAGTAGAGCTGGAGGTAGTCCGTCTTGCGAAGCGTGAGCCGGCACAGAGCCTTGTACAGCGGAAGCGGGTAGTGGTGCAAGCCGAGCCAGAAAAGCGGAATCCGAAGCGTGGGGGTCACGGGTCCCGGCAGGCGGATGATGCCGCCCCGATCTGCAAAAGGGACGGACGGAAGAGAGAGATTGTTGTAGCGTCCCGGAATGAAGGCAGGGTTTAGGGAGGAGTCGTACAAGTAACCCGCCGCTTTGAGTTCATCCATATCGACGGGCATCATCCTCGGCATCCGGAAGCCCGTGACGTCCTTCCCGGTGAGGCGCTCGAGTGCGGTCTTGGAGGCGGGGAGGTCGCCTTTTCCCATAACGCCGTGGTGCATACCGTGGGACGCGATCTCGAAGTCTTTCCCTGCCACGAGCCTGTGCCGTGTCTCCGGAGAGACGGCTTCCATAAAACGGACGGTGCTGTAAAAAGTAGCCGGTACCTTTTCGCTCTCAAGGAGATCGAGGAGGTTGTTCAGACCTTTTTCGGAGATCTCGATCTGTCGCTCCGGAGAGATAGAGATACCGTATTCTGTGGGGAGGTCAAACTCCTCTATGTCGAAACTTAGGATAACCATCGTGCGTAAAAGATTTTGCAGAGCCCCGGGAGCTCGGCTAAGAGCGTGCGGGGCGAGATGTCGGAGAGCTGGATGTCCGGGCGTATGGCGGCGCTGATGACCCGCACCGAGAGCTTTCGGTGTACGGCGAGGGCGACGAACTCGGTGTCGAAGAGAAACCGGTCGATGCGCGTCTCCAGAAACGCGTCTCTCCCTTTTGCCGACAGCCCCTTAAGTCCCCCTTGAGTGTCTACCGTGGGAAGGCAGAGGAGGACACGGTTGAAAAGGTGAGAGAGGAAGGAGAGCGCTTTTCTCCGATCCGGTATCACCCTGAGGTACGTCTCCTTGCGCCGATCGGCGAGTACCAAGTCCGCCCCGTCCTCCAGCTCCAGAAGTGTGTCCTTCATGGAGCCCGTAGTGTAGGGGAAGTCCCAGTCGGTGTACATCACGAAAGGAGCCGTCGAGAGCCGCATAGCAGCCCGTATCGCGCCACCTTTGCCCTTATTTCGGGCGTACCCGACGTACACGGTCTCGAACGGGCGCGTCTCCCAAAATGCCCTTACTTCTGCCCCGTGTCCGTAAGGCGAGCAGTCGGGTACGACGAAAAGCCTCAGGTCGAGCACTTGCCCCGTCTCTGCCTCGTAGGCAGCTTTAAGCCGCATAATGCGCATCTCGGCGTACTTCTCCCACTCGGGAAGGGGTTTGTACGCCGGCAGTATCAGATCCAAAGTCATAGGTGAGGAGACGGTAAATGAGGTAAAACCAAATCAAGGATGGGAAGAGCGCCTTAAGTGCGTAGGGCTGGATGATGTCGTACCTTAGGGCGTGCGGCAGAAGGTCGCTTGTGGAGAAGGAGAAAAAGAGGGCGCCCCAAAAGAGAATCTGCTCTGCGAGACTGCCCCCGGTGCGGTAGGCGGCGAACCACAGCGCGATGCCTATATAGCCGATGATGTACGTATTGCTCTCCGTCCCCGTGCAGAAGAGGACGGTGAAGAGCGCGATGCTCGAGAGGTACAGCGACCGAAATGCGACACTTCCGTACTGCGCCCTCCTCACGAGTGGCAAAAGGAGCAGGATGCCGCCGGGAATCATCAGGTACAGGTCGCTGAAAGAGGGAGGAAGTCCGAGGGTCTTGCGCACCATACCGAGGAGCCCCAGGTTTTGCTGTCCCGCGTAGAGGTTGTCTCCGTTTTTGGAGACCAGTGTCTCAAACCAGCTCCGGTACAGGCTTTCGAGGTGCGTCCATCCCCCTTTCGTTAAAAGGGCGGGTAAGAGGATAAGGACGACGAAAAAGGTGAGCCCCAGGATTACCGCCTCTTTCTTCCGGTTGAGGAAAGGGAAAAGCAGTATTCCCATAGCTCCGTAGATCTTGGTCAGGAGACCGACGACGATGATGAGGGCGAAGAGTCCCGGCAGATCCTTTTCGACACAGACGAAGGCGAGAAGCAAGAGAGCGGCCACATAGAGATTGTACTGTTGCATCAGGAGGGCGAGGTACACTTCATTGGCCACGATCCACATAAAGACGGCGGTTTTCGTCCCGGAGAGCCGGTCGCGCAAAGCATAGACGGCGAGGAGCATCAGCCCCATGCCACAAGTCAGCCACAGCCACATGCCGAGCCACGTCGGCAAAAGCGACAAGGGCGCGATGAGTACCGCAAAGAGCGGTCCGTAGAGGAAATGGTCGTGATACTCCTCCGGGTAGTATGCATAGAGATCGGTCCCGGAAATGAGGTGATCCCAGCTTCGCTCAAAGATCAGGTAGTTATTAATGGCGTCCGAGCCGTGAAACACCCTCAGACAGGCGAGGACGAGGAGGACACCCCACACTGCAAGCGTGAAGCGGGGGTCGGAGAGAAGTCGGATGAATTTTGGTCGTGACATAGGTACACTGATGTCTTTCAGCGGACAGAGGAAGTTGAAGTCGTTCCTGCCGGCAAAGATAACGAAATCCCTTCTCCGAAAAACACAATAACCTTGAATCTCCTCTTTCTGAGAATGGATTCCCCTCTGAAATCTGCCTCTGAGGTGTGCCAAAAGTCCGAATTGCCACGTTGCCTTCGGCGTTCGGAACAGGCCTTATACTCATAATATACCACTGCTCTCCCCTCCGCCTTAGCGCCCCGCGTTTTTGACCCCTATACTTCCGGGGTTATTATGTCCCTTGTTTGATTCGCATAACATTTAGACACACCCCATCCCGGTTAGAGACCTTTGCAGAGTGCCTCAGATGCAAAACGTCAAGGGTGAGGGCGAAAGGAGTGTACTAAGGTACTCTTGACTAAGCCCGAATCCCGCAAGCAACGTAGCAGATGAGGCGCTATGCAAAGGTCTCAGTTAATCTACGGGCGTTTTAGTTGAAAGTAAATCCGATGGACAGATATACTCGCCAATAGTCACTCTTAAAAGTTCCGAACGATTTATAGTAGCGGGTGCCTATCCCCAATGTCGGCTTGGTCGTCTCGTGACCTGCTTTGATGTAAATACCGATGTCCCCATACCAGTACTGCCAATCTTTTTGGGTGACAGTCACTCCACTTCCTGCACGTGCGTCAAGTATGCCGTTGCCGAACTTGTAGAAATTGTACTTTGCCATTATACCGAGGACGGTGTTCGTATAATGACTGCCGTTTTCACTTTCGTTAAAAAGAGAATAGTTCTCTTCTGCTTTGAGTGCAAGCGAAAAATCGGAGTTGAAGTTATAGCCTGTGATTACTTCAAGATTGACAGGTACAAAATTGTTGAAAAGCAGACTTGAGTTGGCCATTGCTCCCCACGTAAACCCTCTTTCCTGTCCATATAAGGAAAAAGGGAGGTGGTTCTGTAGCAATGCAACGGTGAGCACTGCAATAAAGAACAGTCGTTTCATAAATTATTATGTGTTTGCATATAACCTTACGGCAACGGTGAAAGCATCTCTCCAATAAAACTTTGAAGGTTTCAGGCTTCTCGCTTTACTGCTAATTGGAAGGTGCATCAACTATGTCTCGTAAAAATGGAACTTCCCCCAAATACGATGAGTCTTTTTATCAAGTCTCAATCAATGGGCATCCCCCATCCGCTCTCGTGTCTCAGCTTTGCCTTCAGAGGCTTCGTCAGCAACAGTAACCTTCTTTTGATACAAGGCTTCACTCTTCCAGAGTTTGCTGCTGGCGTAAGCAACTGATACACTCCCTTGTATAGTCTCTTTTAATTTTTTGTCTATATGTGATGTCTCAATGGCATAGTTAACTCGGTCAAGATAACTTTTTGTGCCACGATGACTTCTCTCCAATCCTGTTATCACGGATTGTATGATGTCAAATCCCATAGTAATGTTCGGATCCTTACTGAGAGTCTTGAGCTTATCCACATATTGTTCGGAAGTCATATCAATTTTTATCAGGCTTGAAATTTTGCTTGCCATTTGTAAGGATTCCTCAACAGTTTCTTGAGGAACCTCTCCTGTGTAGTTGATGGTTTCCTCATAAAGAATCCTGTTTTGCCGCTCGGGTGAGTAATCGAAGAATGTACGTCCTTCGTCTTTGTAGGTTTTTGCAATGACTTCATTGTGGATATTGCCGGCTACTCCATAGTCAATAGGAGCTTCGCTTTCCGTGGCTTCCTGAAGTGGTGAAACATATGCTTCATATTGGTGTGCTGAACCTGATGAAATCTGCTCATCACTATCATCTTTTTTTCTTTTGTCACTTCTTCTTTCATAACAGTCCATGCCAAAGTCGAAGCGCTTATCGCAACTGACACACTTCCTCCGCTTAGAAGGTAACCTCCGGCATCAGCAGCTCCAAAAATCAGCCACTTCCACCATGGCGCACGGGTTTGTGACCCATTTAGGATTATTTGCTGATGGGTGATTTCTTTGACCTGGCTCACGAGTGTCGTGAGATCGTTACTCTGGGCGTTTTTGTCCAACTCTGGTGTTTCAGACGATACGGGTTTCGAGCAGGCATAAAGGCCGCAGACAAGGACGAGTGTAGCGTACGCTAAGACTTTTTGTTTCATGAAAACGTGTTTGAGTTAAATGTTGTTTAAAGAAAAGATATTATACTTACGTGAACAAATATAGTGATTTTTATTGAAAACAAAAATGGGAATCAGATGTCCGGCGCAGGGCTCATTCCACCTATAGAATACAAGATCGGAAAACAGCCCCGCGCTGTCGTTTGAGCATGGACTTCGAGGCTCCCTTCCTTAGTTAGTCCGGACTTTATTTCTCGATGATGGCGTGGAGGACGTCCGTGATGTCGAGTCCTGCGGCGCGTACCTGCTGGGGAATGAAGCTCGCCGTCGTCATACCGGGCGTGGTATTGACTTCGAGGAGGACGGGTTCGCCACCCTCTATGATGTAATCGACGCGGATAAGTCCTTTCGCCCCGAGATGGTCGTAGACGGCTTTGGTGCGGTCCTGTACTTTACGGGAAAGTTCCTCCGGGATGCGCGCCGGTGTGATTTCGTCCGATGCGCCGTTGTACTTCGCGTCAAAGTCGAAAAAAGTCCCCTTCGGCACCACTTCCGTCACGGGCAGGGCGTGGAGCCCTTCGCCGTCTTCGTAGCAACCGCACGTCACTTCCGTGCCGACGAGCATACGCTCGACGAGGACTTCGTCACCCGCGGTGAAAGCGGATCGGAGCGCTTCATCAAGCTCTTCCACCTTTTCGACCTTGTGTGTGGCGATGCTGGAGCCGCCGCAGTTGGGCTTTACGAAGAGGGGCAGACCAAGCTCCCGGGTAATCTCCTCCGGAGACTTGCTTTCGCCCCGCTTTACCGTCAGCCCACGGGAGACCGGCAGACCGAAAGAGGAGAGGTAGCGGTTGCAGAAGGATTTATTGAAAGTGAGGGCACTCACGAGTGCGGAACAGCTCGAGAATGGGATGCCGAGAGTCTCAAGATAACCGAGGAAAAGACCGTCTTCGCCCGGCGTGCCGTGTATCGTCATATAGCAGTAGTCAAACTTGATCCTCTCTCCGCCCGGAGCGGTAAAAGAAAAGTCGTTTTTGTCCACGTCGAAAACGCCTTCCGAAGTGTGTACTTCCCACCTGTTCCGCTCTATGACGACGGCGAAAAGGCGGTACGCCTTTATGGGGGCGAGGAAAGATAGGATGGCGGCTTGGCTCTTGAGGGAGACGCTGTACTCTCCGCTGTACCCGCCGGCTACGACTGCGATATTCTTCATTGTCTTACCAATTGATTCTTTGTGTTGTGACCATTTCGGACTTTTCCCTTTCCCTCGCCAAAATTACCACGTAAATCCGAAATCCGCCACACGAGACTTTTGCATAATGCCTCATCTGCTACGCCCGTCTCGGCATCCGGTCCCGGTCGTGTACAAAAGGGGTACACTCCTGTCGCCCTCAGTCCGGAGCACTTTGCATCTGAAGCATTCTGCAAAGTCTCACACGAGAAACTGACGTTTCCCGTATCAGAGGCCTTTTTTCAAAGGTCTCCACACAGCTTCTTGGAGAAACGTCTCGGTTTGGTACGTACCGGGAAGAAATCCGGATACGGACCGAAAATGTTTTTTTGCACAGACCGGGGTGGAGACTTTGGTGCGTACCCCGGGTTAGTCCGGAGCCCGAAGGACGGAGTTATGAGACTTGTGAAGTAAGTGTGTCCCGTGTTTGCGTCATAAAAACACGTCCGACGCAGCTTTCTTCTCAAGGTCACTAATGCGCTCACTGACCCTTCGACGTAATAGTGAAGCTTTCCCGCACGCAACTAAGAGATTTTTCCGATCCCCTATTTTTATCGCCGCCTCACTCCCCTCTTAGATTGGCTCCCATCCATACGAACTAACGACTGCCCCGGTAATCTTAATATTTTTGTAGAGTTAAAATAATTTACTACATTTGTTTACCGTGATAGATGACGGTTCGGAACAGCCGAAATCCGAGTCAAGAGTAGGCAAAACATCAAATCAAAACCAAACCATTTATGAAGAAAAGTGTTTACCTTGTTTGCATAGTTATCACTGGTTCAAGATTTATCGGTCTCCACCTTGAACGATTACAATGCTGTGGTTTCAAACCAACTTGACCTTATGGGGGAGCTTCTCTCCAAAGGTTCTCTCAGAGCTAAAGAGGAAGGGGTTGCAGAACCTGAGCAACAGGATGTTATGGCGCAGATGACCGTCGAACTCTTGGCACCCTCCAAGACCTACCTCTCGGATCTCGGCGTATCAACCTCCGATATCTATCACGTCTATGACAAGACAGAGGGCATTGACCACATCTCGGACACCGATATTGTGGGGTTGGCGCTTTTCTTGAATTCCTACTTCACGGCACAAATGGTTGAAACCGAAATATCAGAAGAACCGCAAGCCCCGGGTGATACGGGTGCAACCAATGGTCGTAACAAAGCGATTGATTGTTTTTTGGAGGCTACAGATATTACTACAGGGATTGCTTTAATCGGTGGTCTAACAAGAGGAACATTGAGTAAAGGAGCGGTTAGAGCCGCTATAAAATTAGCGGCAAAAGTAGGAGGCAGAACACTGTCGGGGATAGGTCTTGCCTTAGTTGCCGCTGAGTTTACTTACTGTATGTTTACCAGCTCGTCATCCGACTATTCGGCATATGTGCCAATGGAAGAAAGTGCGCCAATGGAAGAAAGTGAACCTTCAGAAAACCAACGTATTGTGCCATGAACGCTACACGAAATCGTCTTATAAAGAGAGATAGAGACTACATCTATCTGGCCTGTCTGTTGTTTTTCACCGTGGGGCTTATCATCGTTCTCTGGGAATTGATAATCAATGCGAATTTCAGTGCGAGGGTTCTGGCTATGTTGGTTGCATATTCGTATTCTTTCGGCTACTTCGTGGCGCGTATGAAGAGACGCGCAAAAAATCGGATTTTCTTTTTCTTGGTTATGTTCGGAAACCTTCTGCCGTCTTTCCTGCCCGGCTGACGAGGATGGGTCTCCAAATAATCCGATCGGGAATGAGACATGTCCGTCAACTATGGCGTGACGATATAACCCGATTGGGAACAAAATAGTTAAGTTAGAGGGAGCACCGAAAGTGAGATTTTCGGGGCTCCCTCTAATGATACTTTACCGTCGATGCCGAATAGAATAATGGATTTTCGCTATTCTGCAATGCGTCAAAGAGCTCTTGATTCGTTGTTACAAAGGCACTGTTTTTAGGGCAGAAGAGATTGTCTCACCTTGAATTTCTCTTCGGGGAAACTCACAATAAAGCATAATCGTGTATAGAATTACCCTTTCGGGTATTGCAAGA
>SFHG01000008.1 GCA_004555765.1 Bacteroidales bacterium | reverse complement strand
CCCGTCCCGGTACGTGACAAAAAACATTTTTGGCCTGTACGGAAGTCTGGGTGCGACTTCAAGGCTTGGATAATGAGGAGGATGCAAAAAGTGTCAAAGAGACGTGGATTGATGTTGTACGGCTCAAAATAAATGTGTAATATTGCTCTGTGAAAATACATTCATTCAGAAACAACGTTATTTTTCTATGAATCCACTTATGAAAAAAACAGTACACCTCCTCATCTCTGCCCTCCTCTTGGGGTGGGCGCTCGCTGCGCATAGCGCACAAGCCCAAACAAATCAAGGGAGCTTCCACCTGTCGGGTGCCTCCCAAATCTCCTTTCAAAACACGTTTGCCGACGGTGAAAGTCAATCGGTGTTTACTCTGCAGCCCTCCTTTGGTTTCTTCGTGGTCGATAACCTCTCGCTCGGGCTTACCGGCCTCGTGACCTATCAGTCCGGACTCGAATCGACGACGTATGCCGCGATGCCTACCCTTACGTATTACATCAATATGGGCAGGGGCTTTATACCGTACGTCGGCTTAGGTCTCGGCTACGTGGGTATGGCGACTAAAGACATTAACGTCGGCGGGCTCGGCATAGGCGTGGAAGCAGGTGGCGTACTTATGCTTAACGACCATGTGGGCATAGACTTGGGGTTGCAGTATCTGCGCCAGCAGTATCCGGTAGACGAAATTAAGAGCAGTGCCAACACCCTTGGAGCGACACTCGGGGTTACCGCATTTTTCTAACTCTCCGCTATGGATATATTCAGTATGAGGATACTCAGAACCTTTATTATAGGAGCCGCAATGGCCGGCTTCGCGACACAGACGCCTTCTCTTTACGCCCAAAACGAAGTCATTGATATGCGGTCTGAGACTGCTCCGGTGCCGCAAATCAAAACGACCCCTGAGAGAGCGCTTAAATGGAAAGTGGCTATTGGTCGCTTTTCTAATGAGACTCAGTACGGGAAAGGCATCTTTTACGATAGGGAAAATGATCCTATGGCCAAACAGGCTTTGGACATACTCTCGTCCAAACTTGCCTCCAGCGGGAAGTTTTTGCTCCTCGAAAGAGACGATCTTGACCTGGTCGAAAAAGAAGTCGAAGCAGGGACGGTGTCACAGAAAATTGGTGCCGACTTCATTATCCTCGGGTCTATAACCGAGTTCGGAAGAAAGACGGTCGGCAAAGAAGGTCTCTTTACCGCAGAGAAAATACAGGCGGTGGAAGCCGGCGTGAGTATGCGTATGGTAGACGTTGCCACCGGGCAGATCATATTTTCGGACGAAGCCAAGGGCATCGCCGAAACGTCATCCAAAAGCACACTCGGATTTGGCGACAAAGCCGGTTTCGACGCAACCTTGAGCGACAAGGCCATCTCGGGCGCTTTTGACCAACTTGTGGAGAATATGATAAAGAAGGTCTCGGACAGACCTTGGCGCACGTACTTCATCAGCGCCGATGCGGACGGTGTCGTCATAGCCGGAGGCCCCTCCCAAGGTGTGCTTGTGGGCGATGTCTTTGCAGTCCTCACCAAAGGCAAGAAGGTGAAAAATCCGCAGACGGGCGCAATGATGGAGCTTCCCGGTAAGAAAGTGGGCTCCGTTACCATAGTCTACACCGGCGGAGAAGATCCGCTGAACGAATTTTCGATTGTGGAAGTGCAGGGTCTTACCTTATCGGAAGACAAACTGAATGACTACGTCATACAGTCCGAATAATCCGGTCGCCTCACGGCGGGAACAGCAGTGCATTTTTCACCAAAGCACAACCATACCTATGAAAAAGAACCTACTCTCGATCCTACTCACTATAGCCGTACTCTCCATCGGCATCCTTATCACCGGATGCGGAACCACGTCCTCGATGAGTGGGGGACACGGAGATTACTCGGAGATTGTCCTTAGTTCCAAGAAGGACTTTGTCAATAGATGGGTACATGTAATCGTGGACGACAATGAACCTGTCGAAGTGAGACCCAAGAGGCGTGACGTCGCTGTCCGGGAAGCCGTTCGGCTGATGATAGATCCCGGTCGGCACCAAGTCATCGTCACGGATTTGGACGGGTATCTGCTTTACTCCGACGAGATTTTTGTCTCGGCCGGAGCCTCAAAGATTATTGTGTTACCATAAACCATATAATGCGAAGTAAATTATGAAAAAACGTACTGTAGTAGGGTGCTTGGTCACTCTTTCTCTGCTACTCTCATCTTGCGGAACCACGAAGCTCTACAACTGGGCGCACTACGAGGATATCTCGTACGCGTACTCCAAAAAGCACAGTCCGGAAGCAGAGGCAAAGCTGGCAGAGACGTATCAAATGCTGATAGATAGCCAAAACGTCGGACGGAAAACCGTACCTCCCGGCATTTGCGCCGAGTATGGATTCTTGCTGGTAAAGCAGGGCAAGAAAGACCAAGGAATTGCTCTGCTGGAGAAAGAGATTGCCCTGTATCCGGAGAGTGAGAAATTCATTGGGCGCATAATAAAACAACTCCAAAAGTAACACATCCCGTCGCGTTATGAAAAAAGTATTCTCAGCCTTGACGTCAGGATTTCTTTTGCTCTCTTTTGTCCTGACCTTTACCTCTTGTGGATCGTCCCTAAAGGCAACGAGAGGAGCCCTTTACCCCAAGATGTACGAATATGCGCCTTCTACCATCTTGATTATGCCCCCTATCAACCAGACGAACGTGGTAGAAGCTCCGGAGTATTTTTACTCATCACTCGCCGTCCCCTTGATGGAAAGAGGTTACTATGTATTCTCTCCCTATCTCAGTTTGGACCTCCTCCAGTCCGAGAGTGCGGCAAACGCCGAAAACTTCATTGACAGCAAGTCGCTCGCGCCTTTTGCGAATGTCTTTGGCGCTGATGCCGTCCTCTTTACGAAAATTACGAAATGGAATAAGCTCGCAGTACTTTCTCAGATAGAGGTGGAGATAGAATATATCCTCAAGTCGACAAGGGACAGTCAGGTTCTTTTTGACCGGAAAGTGAATCTGACAGTAGACAAATCTTCCACCATCCAAGGTGCCGGTATCTGGGGCATACTTGGAAATATGCTCGTGACGGCATTGACGGACGAGATATATGCGGCAAGAAAGGCGAATAACTTCGTCCTCTCCGATTTGCCGTCCGGCAAGTATCGGGAAGATTATGCAAAAGATAAAGAGACCGGGGCTTATCCCAAAGTCATTGACCATATCACGGTCAACTAACCGTATACTCTGGGAGCCTGTGTGGATCCCCTATTGAACGAGAAGCCGACCCCAAGGACAAAGCGTAGGCAAAGAACCTTGGGGTCGGTTTTGCGTTGATGCAGGACATAAATTTTGGTACGGGTCTCGCGCTTTCGTGGGTCTGTACCTTTTTCCCGTCCCGGTACGTGACAAAAAACATTTTTGGCCTGTAACCCGCCAAACTTTATTTTGGCTAAGTTTGCAACGCTCACCAAAGACAATCAAAAACGGTTATGAAAGAATTTCTGCCCGAAAGGGTCTATTTCGTCTCCGGCATCGACACGGACGCCGGCAAAACCATCGCTACGGGCTACATTTCCCGCACACTCCTCACCGAAGGCGTGGATGTCGTCACCCAAAAACTCATCCAGACCGGTAACCACGGTATCAGCGAAGACATCCGGGTACACCGCCAAATAGAGGGTCGGGATCTTCTTCCCGAAGATCTCGACCACACCACAAACCCGCTCATTTACTCCTACCCCTGCTCACCCCACATGGCCATAGCCATAGACGGGAAAGAGCCACGGTACGACCTCGCCCGCGCGTCGACCCGCAAACTGGCGGCTTCCTTTGACAAAGTCCTCCTCGAAGGTGCAGGGGGGCTGATGGTTCCACTCACCCTCTCGCGGCTGACGATTGATTATGTCAGGGAGGAGGGGCTGCCCGTCATCCTCGTCACGACGGCCAAGCTCGGGAGCATCAACCACACTATCCTCAGCCTTGAGGCGTTACAGAGCAGGGGTATCCCCTTGGCTATGCTGGTGTATAACCGGGCCATAGCCACCGATGACAAGATTACGGAGGAGACGGAGCGTTATTTGCGCGGGTATTTCCACGAGCATGCGCCCGAGACCGCTTTTGTAGTTCTCCCAAAGTTGTCTTTCTAAAGGGTCGTTTCTGATACTCGTGTTAATTAAAATGAGCCGTTTTGAAACGTTCAAATCAAAACCCGGGAAGCTCCGGACGGAGGTTCCTTAATTTTTTCGGCGAAATTTGGAAGATCTCATAGAGAATACTTATCTTTGTGTGTCGGAAACGAGTGTCTCGGATCCGGAACGATCGACCACTACATCATAGATATGACAGCAGAGCAATTTCGGGAACTGTTTGATGTTTCCCCAAAGTCCATTTTTTACAAGAAACGCATAATCGAACACATCATCGACGAGGGAGCCGATACCTTGCCGAACCTGTCCAAGTACCTCGAAGTCTCCGTCCCCACCGCCAGCAAAATGGTGAGTGAGATGGTGGAAACGGGTTTGCTTGAAAATCACGGCAAACTCGAGACCAGTGGCGGGCGGCACCCGTTTCTCTACGGGCTGAACCCCGACAACTGCTACTTCCTCGGAGTGGACTTCACCAACGACAAGATGAACCTTGTCCTTGTCAACTTCTCGGGCGAACAGCTGCGCGAAGAGATGGATACCCCGTTTAAGTTCGAGAATACGGTCGAGTGCTTGGACAGCCTGTGTGCCGAAGTGAACCGCTTCATCGACTCCGGAGATCCCAAAGATCGCGCCCGCATCGTCTCCGTGGGCATCAATATCTTCGGACGGCTCAACCCCGAGACCGGGTACAGCTACACCTACTTCAACTTCTCCGAGGTACCGCTCGGCAAAGTATTGAGCCAAAAGATCGGCTTGAACACCTTCATCGACAACGACTCACGAGCCGCGGCATTCGGCGAGTACATGATGAATGACGACGAGGTCGGAAAGAATATGCTCTTCGTGAACGTCTCCTGGGGACTCGGGCTCGGTATCATCGTCGACGGCAAACCCTATGCCGGGAAGAGCGGTTTCTCGGGAGAGTTTGGACACATACACGCCTACGAAAACGAAGTCCTGTGCCATTGCGGCAAGAAGGGTTGCTTGGAGACAGAGGCATCCGGATCCGCACTCCACAGAAAGTTCATAGACCGCGTACTCGCCGGCGGGACTTCCAGCCTCGTCGACCCCGCAGAGAACTACACCCGCGAAGACCTTGAGAAGATGATTTCCGTCCACGACATCATCGAAGCCGCTGTCCACGAAGATCTGCTCTGCATCGAGATTATAGAAGAAGTGGGGCAGAATCTGGGTATGCACATCGCGAGCCTCATCAACGTCTTTAACCCCAATACGGTCATCATCGGCGGCATACTTGCACGCGCCGGAGACTATCTCCTTCAGCCCCTGAAGGGGGCGATACGGAAGTATTCGCTCAATATGGTCAACCACGACACGAAGCTCCGCACCTCCCTCCTGATGCGTTATGCAGGTGTGATGGGAGCTTGTATGCTTGCCCGCAAAAAAGCCATCGCACAGCTCTAAGGACAGGACCCTCACCAAACCGGGTTCCCCCTGCCCGATAAGACAAAGGGATAATCCGGTACGTACCGGGAAGAAAAAATTGGTCTGTATCTCACTCAAACGAGATACAGACCAATTTTATCGTATGGTACAGACCGAAACTAATCGGGTACTTTGAATCTTAGCGAAGGAAATAATCGGTGTTGCGATTGGAGAGGTCAATGTCTTCGGCAGAAGCACCGTCGTCTCCGACAAGTCCCACGAGGCACCACGCGTCGTAGCGTTTGTCGTAGACCAGTTCGGGGTAGACCCTGAAGTTTTCGATGTCGCCGGTGGAGTGGACGTGAAGCCGGGGACCTTCACAAGGCAGGACGAGCTCGCCTACCGTGATTTCGTCCTCGTCGTGGTAATTGACGGGGAGGTCTTGGTCGATCAGCTCCTTGATCCTCTTTTCCAGGAGTGCAAGATCAATATGCGGCTTTTCGTTAAACTTGAGGACGTATCCGTTTCTCACATCCGCCGAGTAGTACTCGTGCACTCCGAGACCGAAGAGCTCGAAGAGCGCAATAGAGGTGATTTCCTCTGCCGTATGCGCCATCTTTCGGTAACGGAGCGAGGTATGCACGATGTCGTAGAGCCGATCGGGCTGAGGTCCGAAAATCGTGGGGCGCGTGACGATGATCTCCTCTCCGATGGCGATGAGGAGATCCGCGTTGCGCCCCAAGGCCGGTGCGAGGAGGTTGAAGTGCTCGACGACAATGCGCCTGCCCTCTTCAAGACGCCTCGTGACGAAGTCCGTAATCTCGTACATCTGCGTGAACGCCGTCTGAAACCGCATATCGATGTGGTACGTGGAGGCGGTAGGCACGGTTTCCGAGAAGTCGCGTACCTGCATCAGCTTGCGTGGGGATAGGATATCGTCGTCATTGGTGAGCTCGAGACCCGGAAATATGCCCCGTATGAGGGAGCTTTTGCCCGACCCCGAGTCCCCGATGAAGCCTATGAGACGGTCTGTGTAGGAGAGATGGCGCTGTGCAATCTGCTCCCCGAGGTTGAGGAGTCTCTCTTTTCCCCGGGGAGCATAGTATTGCGTGGCTACGGTGTACTCCTGTATCCGCTTGGGGACGGCGTGCTGCCCGTTATTCCGCATCGAAAGAGAAGTTCATCAGCGGGGCATGCTGCTGGGCTCCGTAGACGTCCGTCTCGCCAAGTGCACCGCTCGGTATGGGACGTTTGATGGTCACTTTGACCGCCTTGGCGGGATCGAAGTAGATGACGTGGAGAATGTCCTCCACATCAATGCTGTAAAGTCCCGCAAAGACTTCGGGCGTCATCACTTGGTGCGCCTTGAAGAAATTGTATCCGTCGAAATCCTTGAAGATGACATCGAAAGTGAGCTCGTAGGGACCGGAGTTTTTGCTCCGGATGACACTGGCGAGATCACGAAGACGATAAGTTTTCATACTCTTATATTATGCTTTTGCGTGACCGCCTTCAAAGTGACGGTAAGTGATCGGAAATAGGGAGGTGGGGTCTTCGACCTTCATCAGGTGATAGAGGTTAAACTCGAAGACTTCACCCATGTGCGCGTCGGACGGACTGAAGGGGAAGGCAAGGTTGCCGGCCGTGGACATACGCCCTTCGTAGCCGTAGTGGAGGAAAGTGGAGCGCGTGAAGGAGCAGAGCGTGTCGGCTGCGTCCTGGCTCTTGGCGACCACTTCTATGATCATCAGGAGCTCGTTGCCCGGCTCGGCTTTATAAGCAGGGAACATACTCATGATGCCCGCACGCCCATAGATCTTGAAGTCGAGGAAGTAGTCTCCGAGACCGTAGTCCTTGAAGTTGTTTTCCACGCGTGCCCGTACCGCTTCTTTGACTTCGTCTATCTTGGAGATGAGGATCGGGTCGGCTATCGCGGCGCAGGAGATCGTACGGAAACCGACGCTGCGTACCCCTTCGAGTTTGACAAAGTACCCGTCCGTCGGCTCAAAGACTGTCCCTGAGACGCGGACACGGTTGTCCGCAACTTGCTCGAACGTCGTACCGTGCAGGTTAAGTCTTCCGCCGGGGCCGGGGAGTTCGTAAGGATTGGACTTCTCGTAGAGCGTGTGTGCGGCTATGGAGAGTGTCGTGCACTTACGCAGGGGAGAGAGGGTTTCGAGCTCGAAATGATCTTCCCTCAGGTACCCGAACATACAGTCGCTCCCGGAGCCGGGCAACGCTGCTATTGCCGCACACTCGAGGATCTTACCCATGTGGATGGCAAGCCCCTTGGGGAAGCCCTGCTTAATCGGGAGTGCAGCAAAGACACTCGGGTCATAGGACCGGCCGGCGAGGATGACCTGTGCGCCCTCGTCGAGTGCTTTGATGTAAGGCTCTTCGCCGATTTGAGCCACGATGTGCACCGCCTCCTCAATGTCCTTCTCTTCGAGTTCGGGAGCAGGTTCGAGCGGGGATATGAGACCTTTTTTGTAGTAGGTGCGGACGAGGTCCTTGTCGAGCTCGGAGCAAATCTCTGCGTACTTAAAGGAGAGCTTGTGCGCCGCCGCTATCTCTTCGATGATTTGGCGTACGATCGCCACGTGGGGTCTGGCTCCGGATCCGCCACCCGTACCTATGATGACGGGGATGCCTTCCTTAATGGCTGCAGGGATCATAATGTCGAGGTCGCGCTTCACGGAGTTGCGGTCCGTGAAGGAAATGCCGGCACCGAGGTAGTAGGGACCGGGGTCTGTGGAGCCTGCGTCGACGGCTATCACATCGGGATGACGTTTCATCCCTTCTTCAAATGACTCTACCGGGAAGCCGTATCCGAGGATGGCCGTAGGGGAGAGTACTCTTATCTCTTTCATATCAAATAACTTTTTCCGGGGTGATCAGAGGACGTCCTTGAGTGCGAGGATGCGGCTCATCTCGTTGTACATAATCATATAGCCCTCATCGACACCCATACCGGGTTTGGCGAGTGTCTGGACGGGGGAAGTAGCCATAGCGATGTTGGCGCAGACTTCGGCGGATCGGTTGGTCTCGTTGCAGGTACCGCCGAGGTAAGCCCCCATGCCGTGTTCTTTGCAGTAAAGGACGGCTTCGATGGCGTTATTGATGCCGCCGAGGTCCGGGGTCTTGATTTGTGCCATGTGACCCGCTTTGGCTTCGGAGAAGTCGATGATGTCTTCGAGGGTGTTGCACCACTCGTCGGCCACGATCTCGGCATCGATGCCTTTGGCATCCATAAACTCGCGGATCTTCTTGAGGGCATCTATCTGCGCCCACTTCTCTTCCACGTCCACGGGCCCTTCGATACGTAGGTGGAAAGGCTTAGCCTGCTCTGCGAGATCGCCGATGTAGTCTGCTATTTTCTCGAAGTCGTTGTCGAAGACTACGCCGAGTGTACCGTAGACATCGATGTGGAAGACGGGGTTATAGTCCTTATTCACACGCTTTTCGAGGACACGGTTGCGGAGCCAGATGACGTAGTCGCGGAGCTTTTCGCCCTTGAGGCCCGTCTTGTCCGCCACGTGGTTGAAGAGCGCGTGGGGGAGTACTTCGGCTTCCTTCATAATCATCTTATCGGCATTGAGGTAGCGGTCGTCTCCGGACTGGGTAAAGATGGGAATCATCTTGTCCGCGATCTTGGTGCCGTATTCCTCGGCCACCACTTGAGCCATCAGCTTACGGCCTGCTTTGGCGACGGCATCGAGGCAGGCTTGGGTTACGCCGTAGCGGATGGCGGTGTGGTACTGTTTCTTGGTCTTGGGGTCGACGAACTTATCCACCCGGTCTGCCATTTCGCGGAATGTGGTGATCTCTTTGCCCTCATACATAGGAGCGATCTCCTTCATAATGACGGGGATGAAGTTTTCTGCCAAAAAGAGCGGATCGCGTCCGCCCGCACCTGAGTACTGAACCGCCGCACAGTCGCCGTGGGCGATGGTGCCGTCTTCGAGGATGAAGAGGACGGAGATGGATTCGCCGGCCTGGCGAACTCCCGTGAACCCTTCGGTTACAGGCGTGCCTTCGTAGAAAGCCCCGTCGGCTTTCGCACCTTTCTTAATGGCTCTTTGGTCGTCGAAGTAAAAGCCCGTTTTACCGGCGGCGCATACTACCTTCTTTATTTTCATGACAGGTAATTATTTTGTGTGGTTATTTGGATAGTTTTCATTGTCCCAGCCGGACGAAAAATCCGGTACGTACCGAGACGCCGGCCTTGGTCTGTGTCCCGCTCCCGTGAGATACGTACCGAGGAACTCTTCCCGGTACGTATCCCGGCGGATGAGCGGTATGGCGATATTTATTTCCGACCCACGAGGAAGCCCTTGGAGATGGCGTACACGTCGTCGATGACCATCTGGAAGCTCACGGTGCGCTTCTCCTGGCGGGCGCGCTCTTCGAGCTTATCGCGGTGGAACTGCTTGAGTTCGTCACTGAAAGGCAGATTGCCCATTTCGAGGATGCGGACGGCGCCGTCGTTGTCGCGGGCGGGCATCAGCTTACCGGCGTTGTACTTACTGGGGGCGAAAGGAATGTCCAAGACACCGGCTTCAAATGCCGCGATGGTGCCTTTGGCCACGTCACCGCCGCCAAGGTCAAACACTTTGTCCAGTATCTGATCCACTTCCCGGCGGATGATTTCGCCCTCTGAGAGTACGGCGGGGATGTTCGTGAAGTCTTGGTCGCGGAGCATGCTGATGACCTGCTTGGTGGCACGAAGACCTGCGGCATTGGCTTCTTTGGTGGGTACGCCCATGGCTTCGTGCGGTGTCTTGACGATGACCTTATTGGCCTTGGAGAGGGCGGCAGCCGCCGATCCCCAGCTGATGACGCCGAAGGCCTTGGCTTCGTCCTGCGGAAAACCGCCCATCCACTGGTGGAATACGGTCGTCACACGCACGTCGTCGTAGCCGTAGCGGGCGAGGTATTCTTTGGTCTGCTCCTTGAGCGTGCGGACGGCGGCCACATCCTGTATCAGGTTCCCGCACTGTCCGTAGCCGACAGTGATGTCCTTCACTCCCTGAGTAGCGGCCAGGAGGGCTTCGATGATGGCGACGGAGTTGGAGACGCAGGGGGGGATCAGTGTCCCGGTGAGGGGACCGAAAGGCTCGCGGTTGATGTGTACGCCGGCTTCGGAGTACAGTCCGCAGAGACGGTCGGTGTACTGCCAGAAGCGGATCGTCTTCTCGAGAGAGAAGTCTTTGGAGTAAGGGATGTTATAGGAGATGCCGCCCCCTTCGTAAGAGGTAAAGCCCCCTGCTATGGAGATTTCGGTGAGGAGACGGGCATCGGGCGTCCCGTGGCGTACCTGCACGGGGCTTTTGACGGAGCTCGTGACGATGCGGCAGGTATTGACACCGTAGTTGACGATGGGGAACCCGTTGAGCATCGAGCGCCCGCTCTCTTTACTTTTTTCGATACCGTTTTCGGCCTCTTTGTACCTATTCAGACGGGTGTAGCTGTCCACGGTGGAGGGGAGGAGATCCGCTTCGCCTGCCGTCTCAAGGAACTGGAGCAGCTTGATGTGCTCCTCGTAGAGCGCCACGCCGGCACGCGGCTGGATGAGGGTCACGCCCTCTTTTTCCGCATTATGGAGCTTGAGGTCAAACCTCTTGGACTCCGGTATCGAGAGCTGGTACTTCACCGCTTCGTCGAAGTCAACGCCGGCACCTGTGGGCCAAGAGGCGAGGACTTCTTCTCTCTCTTTGAAAAATTCGTCATTACTGAGTTTGACGTTTCTGACTTCCATACTTGATTGGTTTGGTGTATGTGGTTTGTATCTGTTTCTCTTGCGTATCGTCCTTCCGATTTTGACCCGTATCTCGTCTTTGTCCGGTACAGACCGAAAGTTTCGTGTGGGTCTGACCGAAAAAAAGCGCCCGGTACGTGTCTCGTGAAAAAGAGCTACACGGGTCTATGATGACGGACTCACAGGGTGGCCAGTGATTTCTTCATGATGCGGAGCGCGGCAAGTGGTTCGTAAGAGCTGAGCAGCCCCATAGATGCCATAATGTAGCGGCGGTCAAGGAGGAAGCCCGGGTCTTTGGGTTTGGCGAACTCATACCGCATCGGGTCGTAGAGGACACCTTTCAGGATCTCCTTTGTCTCCTTGCTGTGGATGAGCGCGCCACCTATGCCGAGGACTTTCTGCACGCCGGTGAGGTCTTTGCCGGTGAGGGTAAAGAGCTGCCCCATAGGGGTGTACACACTCTTCATCTGCCCCGAGTGGCGGTCGGTGGCAAGGCGGACGGCACCGCGGGCGAGGATCATTTCGCACTTCTCCTCTTCTTCCGTCTCTGCTCTGAGCGAAGGCTTGGAGACACACCGCTCTATCCAGTCCCTTAGAGCCTCTTCCGTCAGCCCCTCACGCACGGCTTCGCCATAGAGGTCGAGCTCGTCGGCAAGGGCGGAGAGCGAGTAGCGCATTCCGAGGTCGCCTTCGACGGTTCTTTTGGAGAAAGGCTCGGGCAACCCTCTTTGGACGATATTGCCTGCTGTCGGCTCGCCTTTAGTCATAGAGTAGACATCGGTCGTGGCACCACCGAGGTCGACGGCCATCAGTTCGCCCAGCCCCTCTTCTTCGTGGTACCCTTTGCTGAGGAGCTCGCAGGCACCGAGGACGGCAAGAGGCGTGGGGATGATCTCTCCGTATGCCATAGCCTGGGCTTTGGAGAGACCTTTGGCTTCGATGATGCGCTCGATGAAGAGGCGGGTGATGCACTTTTTGGCCGGGGCGATGTTCAGCTCATTAAAGGAGGGCATCACGTTGTCCGTGATGACGAAAGGTTTCCCACTCTCTTTGAGCAGGACTTCGATCTCTTTGGCGGCCGTCTTATTGCCCGCCACGATGAGGGAGAAATGCCCGGGGACGCGGGATAGGATCTCCGCGTTTTTGAGGATGGCATCCTTATTGCCGCCGTCCGTACCTCCGCAGAGGAGGATGAGGTCGGGGTTTATTGACTCGATTTCCTTGGCTTCGGAGGGGCTTATCTCGTAGGAGTAGGTCTTGACGACTTTGGCACCCGCGCTGGAGGCCGCCATACGTGCGGCTTTGCTCGTAAGGACGGGTACGAGACCTGAGGCGACCATCTTCAGTCCCCCTGCGGCGCTGGAGCAGCAGAGGAAACGGTCATACTTCCACTCTTCTCCTTTGCCCGCTCCCATCGAGGCGCGCAGACCGGAGAGGGCTTCGGAGAGGCCCTCCATCACGTCCGTCTCTATGGTGGTAAAAGCCGCCGAAGTGCCGAGTATCTCTTCCGCGTCTGCATCGATGGCGGTGACCTTTGTGTATGTGCTGCCGATGTCCGCTGTGAGGTATCTCATTTTCTGGAAGAAGGAAGGGTTAGTCTTTTTTGACGCCGAGTAGATCGTTGAGGTAGGCTATCGTGGTCTCTATCGGGGTACCGGGGGGGTAGATTTTTGTGAAGCCCATCTTCATAAAGCGCTCTTCCACGTCCTTGAACTCCTGTTTGCCCACGACAAGGTTGCCGCCGGCTATGAGTGGGATGTTGTGGAGACCGGCTTCTTCGCACTTTTCGCGCAGCCCTTGGCAGTCTATTTCGCCGTGACCGTAAAGGGAAGAGACGAGGATGGCATCGGCGTTCGTCTCGATGGCTGCTTCGATGTACTCTTCTTGAGAGACCATCACGCCGAGATTGACGACGTTGTACCCTTCTTGCTGCAGGGCAAACGCGATGATTTTATTGCCTACGGCATGCGCGTCCGCGCCGATGACACCGGTGACAATGGTTTTTCCGTTCATTTGATCAAAATGTTTGGGTAAAACTCTGAACCGCCGGGTTAGTAGCAGTTCGTTAATGTTTTATTTTTGAGGACAAAATGTATGTCCCCACTTCGTTTCGCAAATATAACCATTTTTGTCACTATTGTCTAACCCCACCCAGAATCGCTCTTCCGGCACCGGCAAAAAAAGGTACAGACCGAGGTCATCTTGAGACTCTGTACCAAAAGTTCTCGTAGGTTCGGCCGAAAAAAACAAAGGGTACAGACCAAAATTTACCCACACGCTGCACCGGGTTCTATCGAATCTGTCAGATTCAAAATTTTCACATCAGGCACCGAGTGGGTATATGAAGTCCTAAGTTTGTTGTACTTTTGTATAGGGGTCATCTCCAATCGGCAAGATGACGTCCCCGGAAATTCGTAGGAAGAACAGTAGGACAGAAAAGTAGAAGTGGTATGCGCGTTGTGTCGTTTTTCGCCTGGGTCGGAGGACCGGATTTGGGCTCTGAACAAGCCGGATTCGATATTATTCGGGGCAATGAATTTGACTGTGAAATATGGGAGGATTACGAAGCTGATCACCCGGTTTCCCCGAGACACGCACCCATTCAATCCTCTTGTCGGTACGTGCCGGATTTCCCGCCACATAGGTCACACCACATACTATCATCACGTCGCTAAGTGAAACTCTGCATCGCCGAAAAACCCTCCGTAGCCCGTCAGATTGCCGTCATCCTCGGAGCCGGTGCCTCCCGTGAGGGCTATTTGGAAGGAAACGGATACTGCGTCACGTGGACATTCGGTCACCTGTGCGAACTCAAGGCTCCGGGCGACTACACCCCCGCGTGGCGCTCTTGGAGCCTCGTACATCTTCCTATGATTCCGCGCAAGTTCGAGATCAAGCTCAAAAGCGACGCCGGTATCGTCAAGCAATTCGGTATCATCAAGAAGCTTATGGAGGAGTGTGACGAAGTGATCAACTGCGGGGACGCGGGACAGGAGGGCGAACTCATACAGCGCTGGGTGATGCAGCTGGCGGGCAATACGAAGCCCGTCAAGCGTCTTTGGCTCTCCTCCATGACCGACGAAGCCATCAAGGAGGCCTTCAGCCACCTCAAAGACGGCTCCGAGTACAACCTCCTGTACTACGCGGGTATGACGCGTGCCGCAGGCGACTGGCTCCTCGGGATGAATGCCACCCGACTTTTTACCGTCAAATACCGCCCCGGTCAGTACGGACAGCCCCTCTCCATCGGACGGGTGCAGACCCCCACGCTCGCCCTTATCGTGAATAGGGAGGAGGAAATCGAGCATTTTGTCCCGGAGCCGTATTGGGAAATAAAGACGCTCTACCGGGGTGTCGTTTTCTCCTCCACCAAGGGGCGGTACGCTACGGCCGAGGAAGCTGAGGAAGTAATCCGGAGGATCAAGAACGAAGAGCTGACCGTCACCAAGGTGACGAAAAAGAAGGGAAAAGAAGGCCCCCCCCGCCTTTTCGACCTCACCTCGCTCCAGATAGAGGCAAATAAGAAGCACGGATTCTCCGCCGAAGAGACCCTGAGCCTCCTCCAAAGCCTCTATGAAAAGAAGCTCGTCACTTACCCCAGAGTGGACACCACTTATCTGCCGGACGACGTTTACCCCAAAGTCCCCGGCATCATGAACGGACTCTACCCCTACGCCAAGAGTCTCATCGACCCTATCGCGCACCAAAAGATCCGCAAGACAAAAAAGGTTTTTGACGACTCCAAAGTCACCGACCACCACGCCATCATCCCCACAGGCGAGCCGGTCAAGGGCATCAGCGGATCCGAGGAGGTCATCTTCGATATGGTGATGAGACGCTTTATCGCGGCTTTTTACCCCGATATGCTCTATGAGCAGACGACGGCGATGGCAGACATCGGGGGGATCGAGTTCAAGGCTGCGGGGCGAGTGGTGACGGATGAGGGATGGAGAGCCGTTTTCAAAAACGACCCTTCCCCGTCCGACGAAGAGACGAAGGAGGAATCCCCGGACGAAGAGCGCGAAGGGGAGATGCCGCCTTTTAGAGCCAAAGAACACGGTCCACACGTCCCCGATCTCCTCGAGAAGCAAACCCGACCGCCCAGACCCTACACCGAAGCCACGCTCCTTAACGCGATGGAGACGGCAGGCAAGCTCGTCGAAGACGAAGACCTCAAAGAGGCACTCAAGCAGAAAGGCATCGGACGTCCCTCCACCCGGGCCGCCATCATCCAGACACTCTTCCGCCGTAATTACATCCGTAAGGAGCGCAAAAACCTCCACCCCACACCTGTCGGAACGGAACTTATCCACACCATCAAAAATCCGATCCTCAAGGATGTGCAGCTCACAGGCGAATGGGAGTACAAACTCCGGCTTATAGAGAAAGGAGAGTACAGCCCCGGCGCTTTTGTCCGTGAGCTCGGAGAGATGGTCTCCGCCCTTGTCGTCGAAGTGATGAGAGACGACGGAGGTGGCGCACTCAGTTAGGTCTGCGCCCGCCGCGGACAAGGGCGTACTTACCCCCGGGAAGTGAACGGATCCTGCCGTCCATCTCCAGCGTGAATAGTGCGCCGGAGAGCTTAGAGACGGGGTCTCCTGTCCTTAGTGACAGCTCCCCGAGAGTCATTTCCTCAGCCTGACCGAGGAGCCTGAGTATCGGGTCGTCCACCTCCGGGGCATCCTCCTCACCGAAGGGCAAGGGCAGATTTTTCGGCAACTCGTGAGAGAGACCGAGATCTTCCAAGATAAACCGGGGACTGAGGGCTATGGCAGCTTTATTTTGGAGTATAAGGCCGTTACACCCTTCGCTCATCGGGTCGAAAAGCCGCCCCGGGACGGCATAAATGCTCCGACCGTAATCCAGGGCAAATGAGGCAGTGGTGAGCGCACCCCCTCGCGCCGCACTCTCGCCGACTACGAGACCGAGCGAAAGCCCCGCGACGATGCGGTTCCGGGCGATGAAATGTTGGGGCAAAGCCCGCGTGCCGTATGGGAACTCGGTCACCACGGCACCTCCGTTTTCGATCATTCGGGAAGCGAGTTGCGCGTGTGAAGCCGGGTAAAGCGTGTCCAGCCCGTGCGCCACCACGCCGACGGTACGGAGACCGAAGTCGAGCGCCAACGTATGCCCGATGGCATCCACTCCATATGCCAGACCGCTCGCAATGACGAGGTCGGGGCGCTCTTCAGCCCAGCCCCGTATGAGGTAGCGAAGTGCGTCGAGTACATAGGGTGTATTCTTTCGGGTGCCTACGACGCCGATCACAGGCGCATCCGCCGGCAGGTGCCCTTTGACGTAAAGGACGAGAGGGGCATCGGGGCAGTTGTCGAGCGACTCGGGGTACGCTCCGGTTCCCGAGAAAAGCAGATGGACAGGTTTACCGTCCGCTTCGTCTTTTTCGATACGGGCGACTTGCGTCTCTACGGCTCTTCTCGGCGCATCGCCCGATAAGAGTATTCGAACCAAACGGGGACTGACCTCGTACTCGGTCTGCATTTCTCGAGGCGAAGTGCCGTAGAGCGAGGAGGCGGAACCGAAGCGTTCGACAAGTCCCCGACCGGTTACGGGACCGACCCCGTCAGTGAGACTGAGGCGGAGGAGTGCCAGTTCTTCGGTAGTGAGCGTCATCGGGAAAACCTCTGAGGGAGGGTTTAGTCTTCGGGCTTGTCGATCCCCAAGAGCAGGTCAAAAAGGGTGTCACCGCGGCTGAGTTTGCCGTCCTTGACGACGACAGCGTGAACCTCTGCCATCACGCACTTTACGCCGTCCGCTTTTCGGGTGATCTTTTGGGCGCAAACCACGCGTACGCCCTCCCGGCGGAATGCGGTCTCCACATAAAACTCGTCACCGCTGCGGAGCGAGACGAGGTACTCGATCTGAAGCTTGGCGACGACGAGATCCTCCCCGGCATCGTGCGACTTTTGGAAAGAGCCGCCAAGTGCTTCCAGAGCCTCGTGGCGGGCGTGCTCGCAGTAGTGGATGTAATTGGCATGGTTGACGATGCCTTGGAGGTCGCACTCGTAATCTCGTACCTTAAAGTCCGTGCGATAAGGGTAGGTACGTGGTTCTTTAATAGCCATGTGGGGTATCTGTATTTTCTTTTACTCTCATCACGTAGAGGCGGTCGCCGGGGCGTATCTTTTCGGGCACCTTGATGCTGAAAATGGTTCCCTTTTCGTCTACTTTTGCTGCCGTGCCCTCATCGAGGTGCATTTCTTGTGCGGTGAAAAAGACCGCCCCCGTAGTGGATCCTGAGACAAGAAGTTCCTCACCCTCCTTGACGTACCCGCTCTCAAGCTCGAACTCGCCTACACCGAGCTTGGCGTAGTACTTTGTTACGCGACCGACGTTTACTTTGATGCGTGTGGCGCCGGAGCCGTACTTGTGGGTCCACTCTCCGAGCCTCCTGCCGAGGTAATAGCCGTCCCAGAAGCCGCGATTGAAGACGGTAGCGAGTCGGGCATCCCAATCTGCCACTTTTTCATCCGTAAACGTCCCCGAAAGCTCTGCCCTTATCGCTTCGTCATAGCACTCGACGACAGTCCGTACGTATTCCGGTCCCCGTGCGCGTCCTTCGATCTTGAAGACCCGCACCCCGGCGTCCATCATCTTATTGAGGAAATGGATCGTCTTGAGGTCTTTGGGACTCATAATGTACTCGTTCTCGATGGCGAGCTCGTCGCCCGTGGCGTTGTCCGTGACGGTGTACCCCCGGCGACAGATCTGGTTGCAGGCACCTCGGTTGGCGGATGAATTCATCTCGTGGAGACTGAGGTAACACTTCCCGCTCACTGCCATACAGAGGGCACCGTGGGCAAACATCTCGATGCGTATCAGTTCGCCTCTCGGTCCCCGTATGTCTTCGCTGACGATGGCGTCGTATATCGTCCGCACCTGCTCGAGGTTCAGCTCACGGGCGAGGACGACGACGTCGGCAAAACGGGCGTAGAACCTGAGCGCCTCCACGTTTGTGATATTGAGCTGTGTGGAGAGGTGGACTTCTACCCCTTTCCCGAAAGCATAAGACATCGCCGCCACGTCGGAAGCGATGATGGCGGAGATACCGGCTTCACTTGCAGCGTCGACGATGCGGCGCATCAAATCCATATCCCCATCGTAGATGATGGTGTTGACGGTGAGATAGCTCTGCATCCCCCGCTCTCGGCAAAGGCGGGCTATCTCCCGCATGTCTTCGATGGTAAAGGTCTTGGCAGAGCGGGCGCGCATATTGAGTCCCTCGATGCCGAAGTAGACGGAGTCGGCACCGCCTTGGACTGCTGCCCAAAACGAGTCCCAACTGCCTACGGGAGCCATTATCTCGAAGTCTTCTCTCTTCATCATTCCTTGTCCCCTCCGTTACCGCTTGATGAGGTTCATAAATTCTTCTCGCGTCGGGATGTTCTTAAAGGCACCGGTGAAAGCCGAAGTAGTCGTCAGGGAGTTTTGTTTCTGCACTCCGCGCATCTGCATACACATATGCTGAGCCTCGATGACAACCATTACGCCCAGAGGATTGAGTGCCTCTTGGATGCAGTCTTTGATGTCTGTGGTGAGCCGCTCCTGCACCTGAAGGCGCCGTGCGAAGACGTCGACGATGCGGGGCAGTTTGCTTAACCCGGTCACAAAGCCGTTTGGGATATAAGCGATGTGTACCTTTCCGAAAAAGGGCAACATGTGATGCTCGCAGAGCGAATAAAAGTCGATATCCTTGACGATGACCATATGGTGGTAATCCACTTCAAATTTGGCACTTTGAAGGATGGAAAGCGGATTTTGCCGGTACCCTTGAGTAAGAAATCGGAGCGACTTGGCGACACGCACCGGTGTCTCCAAGACTCCTTCTCTTTCAGGATCGGGCTCTACAATCCGGAGGGTTTCCTTGACGAGTTCCGACAGACGCTTTTCTTCGCGAGCCACAGAAACTGCGTCCTCGTTTGCTGTAAAATAAGGATTATCGTGGTGGGAGGGTTCCGATGGAATCATATGGGGACTTTGATGGTCGTACGGACTATGAAGCTTTGTTTTCCGAATGAGGGGAAGCTCTTCTTGACGTTGCGAAGCACTTCTTGAGCCTCTTCCCGGGTGACGAAATTGCCTATTTGAACCTTCCAAAAGGGGGCATTGTAGAGGATGACGCTTTCGAGGTCGGGATAAAGTTGCTTCACCTGTGCCGAACGGGAGTTTGCGATGCTGCGACTGTCACGGGCATTCCCGGAGTAAATTTGCACTTTGTAGCCCGGCATGGTGGTAAATAGGGTCTCGTCATCCAGCAGGTCGATGCTCGAAGAGGTACGCACCTTGATGAGCCCCTTTATGGCATTGCTTTGGTGGATGCGCACGATACCCTGACCGGTCTTGATTGCGACAAGGTCGACCAAGATGTTGCGCTCGGAGTTTTCGACCGGCTTTATCTGGGACGTGCTATTGATGAAGCCCGGCTGTTGCGCAAGGCTCTTCGGGGCAAAAGCCGCACCAAAGGTCGTGAGCGCAAAAAAAAGGACGAGGGTATGCAGTAGTATTCCTTTCATAACGCCCCAAAGATACCACTTTTTGCAGTTTGAAGTGCAGAGTCCCCGGTCTCGAGTGTGTGCGTGCATAGACTACCAACCGATTTGGGACAGACCGGGACGAACGCGAGACACAGACCGGAAAAGGGAAAAGACCCGTACCTGCGACTCCGCCCGGTACAGGCCCAAATTTGCCGGGTGACAGACACGGAGTGAGACTGTACTTTGGGGATAAATAGTAAGATTATTCGAGAAATAAGGATATATATGGTTTGAAAATAGTAACTTTGTACTCGAAAAATTTATAACTCATCAATCAAGTTCTACTGATACTCTTTATGGCTAATGTAATAAGAATCAAGAAAGGACTGGATATAAGACTGGCGGGAGAAGCGCCCAAGGTGGACTTGACGGCCACTATGGGAGACACTTTCGCAGTGACTCCGGATGCCTTTCACGGTCTACAGTCAAGACTTATGGTGAAAGCCGGCGACCGCGTAATGGCGGGCTCTCCGGTGATTCACGATAAGGTCAATCCGGATGTGCTCCTCACTGCTCCCGTGAGCGGTGAGGTGACGAACGTGGTACGCGGAGCGAAACGCAGAATTTTGGCAGTGGAAATCAAGGCCGACCAAAACATCGACTATAAGGAGTTTGATGTTTCGGGCGTAACGTCCATGGGACGCGAAGAGATCCTTGCCCTTTTGCTCAGGAGCGGCTTTTTTGCACTCTTCAGGCAGCGTCCCTACGACATCGTACCCAATCCTAATGTCACTCCGAGGAACATTTTCGTGACCGGATACCTCTCTGCACCGCTGATGCCCAAAGCCGGTGACCTCGTCGAAAGCGACAAACAGCACCTGCAGAAAGCCGTTGACGCGCTTCGCAAACTGACGGACGGGCGTGTCGTGATGGGCTTCAAAAAAGGCGAAGCCATCAACCTCGACGGAGCAGACATTTACGAAATAGAAGGCAACCACCCGGCTGGCAACGCCGGCGTACTCGCCAACCATACCTATCCGGTCAATAAGGGGGAAACCGTCTGGACCCTTGCCCTCCCGGAGCTCGCCCTCATCGGACGTTTCCTCGCCACCGGCAAAGTGGATATGCGCCGTAAGATCGTCCTTGCGGGTTCCCGTCTCTCCACTCCGGGCTATGTGAACGTCATCAGCGGAGCAGACATCGCTTCCATCATCAACGACAAACTCGACTCCAAGCCCGAACACCGTCGCGTCATCGACGGGGACGTGCTCACCGGAGCTCTCGTCACGGACGAACACAAGTACCTCAGCCCCCTCTCCAATATCATCACGGTGATACCGGAGGGTGACGACAAAGTGGAGCTATTCGGCTGGGCCTCTTTGGGACTGAATAAGTTCTCGATGTCCCACTCCTTCCCCTCTTTTATGACGGGAAGTAGGAAGTACGATCTTGATGCACGCCTCAATGGTGGCAAACGCGCCATCATCCAGAGCGGTGAGTACGAGAAAGTTTTCCCTATGGACATCTATCCCGAGCAACTCATCAAGGCAATCATCGCTTTCGATATCGACCGAATGGAAGAGCTCGGAATCTACGAGGTGGCTCCTGAGGACTTCGCCGTGTGCGAGTTTATAGACACTTCCAAGCTCGAACTCCAGTACATCGTCCGTAAAGGTCTCGACCTCCTTTACAAGGAGATGAACTAAGCCCGGAAGTCCGGTCAGCAATACATAGAAGAAATAACTTTAGAGATACCATTGCTTTGAATCCTATAAAGAAATTCTTTGACAGCATAGAGCCCGATTTCTCCGAAGGGGGAAAGTTTGCGGCACTGCACTCGCTCTACGACGGGTTTAGGACGTTCCTCCTGACCCCCTCCACGACGGGCAAACGTGGGGTACACATCCACGATGCCATAGACTCCAAGCGTACCATGATTGTCGTGGTACTCGCGCTCATCCCGGCACTCCTTTTCGGGATGTACAACGTGGGCTACCAGCATTACCTAGCCATCGGTGAAGAGGCAGGCTTCTGGGTGAACTTTTGGTTCGGCTTCCTCGCCGTACTCCCCACCATCGTCGTGTCGTATGTGGTCGGTCTCGGTATCGAGTTTGCCGTGGCTCAGGTCAAGCACGAAGAAATTGCGGAAGGCTTCCTCGTTACGGGCTTCCTCATCCCCCTGATCATCCCCGTGGAGACCCCACTGTGGATGGTCGCCATTGCCACCGCCTTTGCGGTTATTTTTGCCAAAGAGGTCTTTGGCGGCACGGGCTATAACGTCTTCAACGTCGCCCTCGTCACGAGAGCGTTCCTCTTCTTTGCCTACCCGGCGTCGATGTCCGGAGCTGATGTCTTCGTCCGCACCGGCGATACTTTCGGCCTCGGTAAAGGCACCCTCGTGGACGGCTTCTCCGGCGCCACTCCCCTCGGACAGGCCATGGCGGAAGGCACCGGCGCATTGAGTTTCGTGAGCCCCACGGGTACCCCGTACTCCACGGCCGACTTCTTTTGGGGACTTATCCCGGGCTCTGTCGGTGAGACGAGCGTGGCAGCCATCCTCATCGGTGCCATTATCCTCCTTGCCACGGGTATCGCGTCCTGGAAAGTGATGCTCTCCGTCTTCGGCGGTGGCTACCTCACTGCCTTGATGTATAACGCGATCGGTGCGACGGCGGTGATGAATATACCGGCACTCGATCACCTCCTCCTCGGCGGGTTTGCCTTCGGAGCAGTCTTTATGGCCACGGATCCCGTGACGAGCGCACGCACCGAAGCGGGCAAGTGGATCTACGGCTTCCTTATCGGCTTCTTCGCGATCTCCATCCGCGCGCTTAACCCCGGTTATCCCGAAGGTGTAATGCTGGCCATCCTCCTGATGAATACCTTCGCACCGCTGATCGATTACTTTGTCGTGGAGCAGAACATCAAGAGACGTAAGAAACGCGCCCTCACTGCCGTCAAGGCCGTGCGGTAAGGCTTATCTCTTCATTGGAAACGACAGAATAGAGAAGAAGATATGAATAAGAACAACAACACTTACGTAATCATATACGCCGCCGTCATGGTGGTCCTCGTAGCCGTGGGGCTTGCCCTTGCATCCTCCGCGCTCAAGGAGCGTCAGACAGACAACGAGAACATCGACCAAATGCGCCAGATCCTCCGGTCTCTCAAGATGGACGTGACGGGCGAGGACGCGATGAAGACCTACTTTGAGGTGGTCACCAACTCCTACCTCGTGGACAAAAACGGTGAGGTCGTCCCCGGATCCGAAGGTACGGGCGTAACTGCTCCGGCCTTTGCCTACAACCTCTCCGAGCTCAAGAACTCGGACACTTTCCCCGTGTACGAAGCCACAGTCGATGGCGCAAAGAAATACGTCCTCGGTATGCGCGGACAAGGGCTCTGGGGCCCGATCTGGGGCTATATGGCGCTCAATGACGACGGCAACACCGTCTATGGCGTAGACTTCAGCCACGAAGGGGAAACCCCGGGACTCGGTGCCGAAATCGTTACTCCGGCATTCAGGGAGCGATTTGAAGGAAAGGAATTCTACAAAGACGGCTCCTTCAAGAGCATAGGTGTCGTAAAGAGAGGGCAGACGGACGCAAGCCGGGACTATGTCGACGGCATTTCCGGCGGTACCCTCACCAGCAACGGTGTCCAAGCCATGCTCAGCCAGAGCATCGGCTTCTATGATCCTTTCCTCCGGAAGCTTCAATCCGGGAATGAGTAAGTACCCCTCTAAGACAGACGCACAAAGAAAAAGTTTAATCTATGGGACTTTTTGATAAGAAACAGCAGAATATACTCCTCGAGCCTATCGGCAAAAATAACCCCGTCGTCGTACAGGTGCTCGGCATCTGCTCCGCACTGGCGGTTACCTCCAAGCTCGAACCCGCGATTGTGATGGCTCTCTCCGTCACCGCCGTCGTGGCCATTGGTAACGTCATCATCTCGCTTCTCCGCAAGACGATCCCCAACTCGATCCGTATGATCGTCCAACTCGTAGTCGTAGCGGCGCTCGTGTCGCTCATCAGCGAATTCCTCCGTGCCTTCGCCTTCGACCTCAATAAGCAGCTCTCCGTCTTCGTAGGACTGATCATCACCAACTGTATCCTTATGGGACGGCTTGAAGCCTTTGCCCTCGGCAATAATCCTTGGGACTCGTTCCTTGACGGCATCGGTAACGGTCTCGGCTACGGTCTCATCCTCGTCATTGTAGGCTTCTTCCGCGAGCTTCTCGGCTCCGGCACATTGCTCGGGTTCCGAGTGATCCCCCAGAGCTTCTACGATATGGGCTACGTCAATAACGGTCTGATGATCCTGCCGCCTGCGGCGCTTATCCTCGTGGCGTGCATCATCTGGGTACACCGCTCTTGGAAACCCGAGCTTCAGGAAAACGAATAATCACTTCCCCACAATAGCAATCTTAGACATCCAAAAGCAATATGCAAGAATATCTTAGCCTATTTGTCAAGTCCATCTTCGTGGACAATATGGTCTTCGCCTACTATCTGGGGATGTGCTCTTACCTCGCCATTTCCAAGAACGTCAAGACCTCCCTCGGACTTGGTGCCGCAGTCGTCTTCATCCTTACCTGCACGCTACCCATCAACTTTCTCCTCGAGAATTACATCCTCAAAGCGGGTGCACTCTCTTGGCTTGGCCCGAAGTTTGCGGAAGTAGACCTCTCCTTCCTCTCTCTTCTCGTCTTCATCGCCGTCATCGCGTCCTTTACGCAGCTCGTGGAGATGGCTGTGGAAAAGTTCAGCCCCTCGCTCTATAACTCGCTCGGTATCTTCCTCCCGCTCATCGCTGTGAACTGCTCCATCCTCGGCGGCACCCTCTTTATGCAGCAGCGGAGTGAAGAGCTTCACAACATCGGTCTTGCAACCACTTACGGTTTCGGATCCGGTATCGGTTGGATGCTTGCCATCGTAGCTATGGCCGCCATTCGTGAGCGACTTAAGTACTCCGATGTCCCCAAGCCTCTCCGCGGTCTCGGCATCGCGTTCATCATCACGGCACTTATGGGCATCTCTTTCCTGAGCTTCTCGGGCATCAAACTTTGAGCAAACGCTTAGGATATTAGAGCAAAAAGCTAACCTTTCCCCCTAAAAGAGAACAGATCATACCATAATAATATATGAGTACAACATTTTTCCTTTTGGTGAGCGCGGCAGTCTTCCTCATCATCATTCTGATTCTGGTGGTGCTGCTCCTCGTCGCCAAAAACAAGTTGGTCGCTTCGGGCAACGTCAACCTTCTCGTCAATGACGAGCGGAATATGAGCGTTCCTATGGGCGGCACACTCCTGAATGCGCTCCAAAATCAAGGCATCTTCCTTTCCTCCGCCTGCGGAGGAAAGGGATCCTGCGGACAGTGCCGTTGCCAAGTCCTCGAAGGCGGCGGAGCACCCATCGCCACCGAGTTGCCCCACTTCTCGCGCAAGGAGCTCCAGAATAACTGGCGCCTCTCCTGCCAAGTGAAAGTGAAACAGGATATGAAGGTACATGTCCCGGACGAAGTATTCGGCGTGAAAGAATGGGAGTGCGAGGTCATCTCCAACCACAACGTCGCTTCCTTCATCAAAGAGTTCACCGTCAAGCTCCCCGAGGGCGAGCGTATGGACTTCAAGGCCGGCTCCTACGCGCAGATCACGATCCCAAAGTACGAAATCCCCTATACCTCTTTCGACGTGGACGATAAGTTCAAGAAAGAGTGGGACAAGTTCAATATGTGGTCTCTTGTGGCCAAGAACGACGAAGAGACGACACGCGCCTACTCGATGGCCAATTACCCCGCGGAAGGCAACATCATCACCCTCAACGTCCGCATCGCCACTCCTCCTTTCGACCGCAAAAACGGCGGCTGGATGAAGGTTCCTCCGGGTATCGCCTCCTCTTACATCTTTAACCTCAAGCCCGGCGACAAGGTCAAGATGAGCGGTCCCTACGGTGACTTCCATATCCACGAAACGGACTCCGAAATGGTCTACATCGGCGGTGGCGCAGGTATGGCTCCCCTTCGTGCCCAGCTCCTTCACCTCTTCAATACCGTGAAGACGGGTCGCAAAGTGTCCTACTGGTACGGAGCACGCTCCCGCGCCGAGATCTTCTACGAAGAGGACTTCCGTGAGATCGAGCGTAAGTTCCCCAACTTCACTTTCAACATCGCCCTCTCCGCAGCCCTGCCCGAAGACAATTGGACCGGACTCACGGGCTTCATCCACCAGGCGCTCTACGACAATTACCTCAAAGATCACCCTGCACCCGAAGACATCGAATACTATATGTGCGGTCCCGGTCCCATGACCCAGTCCGCACTCCGGATGCTTGACGACCTCGGCGTCTCCCCGGACAACATTTACTTCGACAACTTCGGTTGATCCGCCTCCCTTTCTAAGCAGGGCTAACGCATTAGAAACTTTGCCAACAAAGAATCATCGGATAAAGCCCCGGAGGGGCGGGCGGCTCCAACGGAGCCGAATCTTGGTAGATCGGCACGAAGACCGCGTCAGCGGTCGATGTGCCGGGGACAGGGTGTTCTTTCTTGATTTCTGTGGCTCCGTAGGAGCCAAATAGCTATTCAGCTCCTACGGAGCTGTAAAAGGGATTAGGATGTCGCTTTTACCCCGTGGCTGCGAGTCCTCCGGACTCTTTGCCGCGGTCTACCAAGATTGCGGCACTCTGTGCCGCCTCGCCCCTACGGGGCTTTGCATCCAGCACTAATCTCGAAATGTTTCTAATGCGTCAGCCCTGCCTCTCTAAGGGAGAGCGCGCTAACACCGCCTGATTTCCGGTACGTACCGGGAAGACAGTGAGACACAGACCCGGGATGTCGTCCGGGTCTGTGTCTTTTTCTTTTCTTGACCTGTACCCCGCCGATCTCAAAGGTAATAAAAGGCAAAGAGTAGGGTAGGCGAGGTTAATCTCCGTAAAACGGCTTTTGAGAGTGGCGGATACAAGGATATGAAGTGTTAAAATGCAGGTCGTGACATTTGTTAAATCCGAAATCTTTCTGTTACTTTGCATAGCAAGTTAGAGAGAACCCTCTTTCTACGGGCATTGTTACTTTAAGAAACTATTTATCGACAACAAGACGTATAGCACTTATGAAGAAAAAAGTACTGACCGTTTTACTTTTGGGTATTACTATGGTGGCAGCCGCCTTCGGAGGAGCTGCTGTCTATGGTCATTTCTATGCAAACAAGGGCAGTCACAGCGACTACTCGTCATTTTTCAGCGGACAGGGCAGAACCCTCAACGCCTCTTATGCCCCCGGTGGTGTCCCCGAGGATTTTGTGGAGGCTGCGGCAGCCGCCATTGACGGCGTAGTACACATCAGAGGCGAAATAAACGTCCCTCAGCGGAGTCAGAGCCAGATGATTGATCCTTTTGAGTTCTTTTTCGGGATTCCTATGCCCCGCCAGCAGATGCCACAAGATCAGGGTCGTGGACAGGAGAGGCGCCCGTATGCCGAGGTTTTCGGCTCCGGAGTCATCATCTCCACAGACGGCTACATCATCACGAATAACCATGTGATCGAAAACACGGACAAACTCTTCGTGACACTCAACGACAACGAGGAGTTTCCCGCCACGGTCATCGGTACCGACCCATCCACGGACATCGCCCTAATCAAGATCAAGACCAATAACCTCAAGCCTATTCCCATCGGAGACTCCGATGCCCTCAAGGTGGGCGAGTGGGTACTTGCCGTCGGTAACCCCTTTAACCTCTCCTCCACGGTAACTGCGGGTATAGTGTCTGCAAAAGGGAGGAGTACCATGGCAGGTGGCGATCTCAAGATAGCCTCCTTCATCCAAACCGATGCCGTCGTCAATAGGGGTAACAGTGGCGGTGCACTCGTCAATACGCGCGGAGAACTCGTCGGCATCAATACTATGATTTACTCTCAGACCGGAAGCTACGAAGGCTACTCTTTTGCAGTGCCTATGAGCATCGCCTCTAAGGTCGTGGCAGATCTCAAACAGTACGGTGCCGTGCAGCGTGCGGTACTCGGCATCATCGGTGGCACGGTAAATAGTGCGGCCAAGGAGGAGTTTGACCTCAAAGTGAACGAAGGTGCCGTAGTGGCCGACTTCCCTCCGGTTTCTTCTGCCAAACAGGCAGGTATCGAAAAGGGCGACGTAATCACCGGCATTAACGGCACAAGCATCCGATCTATGGCTCAAGTGCAAGAGCAGATTGCCCAGCTTAACCCCGGCGATGTAGTCAAGATTACCGTGGATCGCAAGGGAATAAAGAAGACCTTCAATGTCCAGCTCAAAAATGCCCAGGGTAATACCAAGGTGGTCGAAAAGCAAACTGCCGGAGACATCGGAGCCGCTTTTGTCAAACTGACGAAAGAAGAAAAGCAGGAACTCGGCATCAGTCGTGGCATTAAGGTGGCCGGCGTGTCGGACGGAAAATTCAGGGAAGCGGGCATTCGCAAGGGCTTCATTATCCTCGCCATCAATAATGTAGTCGTGGATACGCCCAAGGAAGCAAACGACATCATTGAAAAAGTTATCGCCTCCTCTCCCGACAAAGTCCTTTTCATCAAGGGAATGGACAACCGCGGAGACGTGGTTTACACGGCGGTGGATCTGCGCTAAATAAAAATGCGGATTTTTCTCTGCCCGATTAAACCTTTGCCCTTTTCCTGCATCATAGAGGAAGAGACAGAGAAGTGAATAACCTGATTCAAAGTTTTTGACATACAGATTGGTTTGAAGTGTTTTCAGCCCGTTTCGAGTCGTAACGACCTGAATACCGGGCAAGTCTCCGGACGGAGACGAAACATCTTTTGAAGTTGATTTTGTTGTTTTTGTGACGAAAGAAGCTCCGCCTCGGATGAGAGGCGGGGTTTCTTCATTTTATGAGACCTTTGCATCGCATCCCATCTGCTGTGTCGCTTTCGTGTCTCGGGTCTGAGGATGTACAGAAGTACCCCTCTCTTCGCCATCTCACTCCGGGGATGTCCGGTGTCCGGAGTACTCTGCAAAAGGTCTCTTTACCCGGGGAGGAATACAAAAAGGGTTCGGATGTCTCCTTGCACGAGACACAGACCGGGGAGATCTTCCCGGTACGTGTCTCGATGTGGCGAGATACAGGTCGGGAAGATCTCCCCGGTACGTACCTCATTTGTGCCGGGATATGACGAGTAAACAGCCGAAAAGCGGTACATTTGCGGATAAGTTTACACATTGCCAAAATCATTATGCACAGACTCACAGCTCACATCAAAGCCGTAGCGCTCCTTTTGGTCGGTTTGCCGATCCTTTTCGCGGGATGCGGCGGTTCGGGAAAAGAAGATTCGTCCAAGGATGAGACCGGAACCGTACAGACCCTGAAAATCGGGGCAATGCCCTCGATGGACATCCTCCCCTTTCTCGTCGCACAGAAGGTCGGCGTTTACGACTCCCTCGGACTGAATCTCGAGGTGGTTAAGTTTTACTCGGCCAACGACCGGGATGCCGCACTCCAATCCGGCAATGTTGACGGTACCGTCATCGACTACACGGGGGCGATGATGCAGCAGGCCGCGGGCATCCCGCTTCGTCTTGTGATGAAGTTGGACGGCTATTTCCATATGATCGCCCGCCCGAACTTCGAGGGAGAAGATATTGCGGCACTCAAAGGGACGAAAATCGGTGTCTCAAGCAATACCGTCGTCGAATACGCCACGGATATGATGCTCCGTAGGGCAGGGCTCTCCGATAAGGATGTTACGAAAGTGGAAGTCAATAAGATTCCGCTCCGTATGGAGATGCTCCGTGGCGGTAAGATAGACGCGTCCGTCCTTCCCGATCCCTTTATCACCATCACCGCCGCAGACGGTATGCACACCCTCGCCTCCACCCGGGAGATGGGCATCCGTGTCACCGGGCTTATCCTCAGCACGCAAGCAGTGGACGAGAAGAAAGAGGCCGCACGCCTTTTGCTTCAAGGGTACGACCTGGGTGTGGACTACATCCTCAGCCATCCGGTTTCGGACATCAGGGAGATTTTGGAAAAAGACTTGGGCTTTCCTCCCGAGCTCTCGGGACAAGTCGCCCTGCCCAAATACACCCACAAGGAAAAACCCGCTCAGGCCGACTTGGACGCCACCCTCGACTGGCTCCTCTCCAAGGGGTTGGTGCCGGAGAGCTATAAGGCCGACAGCCTTTTGGCAGACCTCTGAGGCGGATATAATGATAGAGCTCAGGGACGTAACCCTCTCGTACCCGCACCGCAAGTCCTCCGTCCAAGCAGTCGAAAGGGTCTCTTTCACGGTCGGGGATGGGGAGATGGTCGCGCTTACGGGTTCTTCAGGGAGCGGGAAATCGACCCTCCTGCACCTCGCCGCGGGACTCCTCTTACCCGACTCGGGGGAGGTTCTTTTGGACGGGAAAGCACCGGATCCCAAACGGGTCTCGATCGGTCTTGTCTCGCAGCAGTACGGACTTCTTGAGTGGAAAAAGGTGCGGGAAAACATCCTCCTGCCCCTGATTCTCCACAGGGTAAAAGCAGATCCGCAGGCGCTGTCCGAAGTGACGGAGATCCTCGGCATCGGCTCACTCCTCGACCGATACCCGCACGAGCTCTCGGGCGGTCAGCGCCAGCGCGTGGCTCTTGCCCGTGTCTTTATGCAGAAGCCCCGTCTCCTCCTCCTTGACGAACCTTTCGCGGCGCTCGATCTCCTTACTGCAGAGCGCTCTCGGGCGCTATTTCGCGAAATCTGGAGCCGTAACCGCGTCACGACGCTTATCGTCACGCACAACCCCCGCGAAGCGGTCGAGCTCTCGGGAAAAGTCATCCTGATGGCAGGCACGGCTCCGGGACGTGTGGTGCGCACTTTTGATGCGCCGACCGAAGGCGAGCTTCGCCAAGCCCTTACCGCACTATGAGCAGAGCCACCCTTTCCTCATCGGCTTGGAAGATCGCCGTGGGTATCTTCGTGGTGAACCTTGTCTGGTTTGTCGCTGCCGTCACGCTCCGTATGCCGGTTCTCGTGAATCCCATAGAGGTCTATGCCCGCCTTGGGCAGGTTCTACGGGAAGGGATGTGGACGCACCTCGCGGCAAGCTTGTGGCGCATCGTCCTCGGGCTTGCGGTATCGCTCTTTCTGGCTCTCGTGACGGCACTCTTTATGTTCCGTTTCCGCAAAGTCGGGGGCATCATCGATGCCGTCGTGTATTTCCTGTATCCCGTGCCAAAGCTGGCTCTCCTCCCCGTGGTGATGCTCCTTATGGGCATAGGTGATGCGGCAAAAGTGACGATGATCGTCCTCATCATCCTCTTTCAGCTCATTGTGGCGATCCGCGACAGTCTGAGACAGATACCTCGGGAGAACTTTCTCACCCTGACGTCTCTTGGCGCAAGCGGCTTCCAGTTGCTTCATCACTTGATTCTGCCGTCCGTCCTCCCGGACGTCCTCTCTGCGCTCCGTGTGGCCACGGGTACCGCCATCTCCGTACTTTTCGTTACCGAGACGTATGGCACGGACAGGGGTATGGGTTACTACATCGTGGACGCGTGGATGAGGGTGGATTATCCCGATATGTACGCGGGGATTGTCCTCTTGAGTCTGACGGGCTTCCTCCTCTTCCTCCTCTCCGACCTGACGGAGCGGTTACTTACGCCGTGGCGCCGGTGACAGGAGCAGGCTTTCGGGAGGTACAGACCGGGGATTTTGTCCCGGTACGGGCGAAAAGGGAAGGGCGGTCTGTATCTCATTCAGCCGAGATACGTACCGGGGGAAAAGCTCCTCCAAATAGGGGACAGGAAAGAAAAAAGGTATCTTTGTAGAGGAAGTTGCCGGGGTGTGGCGAAAGCGGGGGCAGGAAAGCCCGATTTTTCCGAATCATAAGGTAAAAGAGCCCCGGGCGGTAAAACTTCCATTTTTTATTTTACTCAGCGAAACTCAGCACAACACATACCCCGAAATGGTCACCATTGATTGGATCCGACACACTTCCCTCCAAGTAACCGGAGCGATCTGCTACGGCAGAACCGACGTCGATGTCTCAGAAACGTTTGAAACGGAAGCGGCTGCCGTCAAGTCCGTACTCGACACCCGGACTTACGTCGCCGCGTACTCCAGCCCTCTGAGACGGGCAAGGAAGCTCGCCGAGTTTGCGGGTATGGACGCCAAGCCCGACCCGCGTGTTATGGAGCGGGATTTTGGAGAGTGGGAGATGAGACCTTGGGCTGAGGTCTTCGACTCGCTCCGCACTTCGGGCGGGAATACCGACTACTCCGAGCACCTCGAGCTTCTGGCACCTCCGGGTGGCGAGACCATCAACCGGCTCATCGGACGCGTGAAAGACTTCATCGAGGAGGTGCGTAAGAGCCACGAAGGTCGTATCGCCGTCTTCTGCCATGGCGGTGTGATCAACTCCGCCCGTTTCCTCAATGGCGAGCTTGACATCGAGCACCTCTTTGTCCACGTCCCGGACTACGGTTCCGTCACCACGATAGACTATCCGACACTGTAAAAGACACCCCGTTTATGTGGCTTCAACTCATCTCCGTCGTCGCCGGCATCGTTATGATTCTCTTCGGCGCCAATTACCTCACTGAAGGAGCAGCCGCACTTGCCGCCCGCTTCAAGATTCCCCAGCTCATCATCGGGCTTACGGTCGTCGCATTCGGCACCAGTGCTCCGGAGCTCACCGTCTCTGTGCTCGGTTCGCTCCAAGGCAACGGAGGCATCGCCGTGGGCAACGTGATCGGCAGCAATATCTTCAATATCTTCGCCATCCTCGGCATCGCGGCTATGATCACGCCCCTTGACGTGGACAAAAACTCCCGTCTCTACGACATTCCCATCGCCATCCTCGCCTCCCTCATTCTCGCCGTCCTCCTTCTGGATCCCGTCCTCGACGGACGCCCCGCCGACATTACGCGGGCGGAGGCTCTGGTGCTTGTCCTGATGGGCATCCTCTTCGTCCTCTATAACATATTTATGGCGAAAAGGAGCATCCGGATGAAAAAAGCCGAAGAGCAGGTTGCCGAAGAGTCGGAAGCCCCTCTAAAGCAACGCTCTTTTTTCTACATCTTCCTTTCCATAGCCGTGGGTCTGGGGCTTCTCGTATGGGGATCGAACGTCTTTGTGGATAATGCCGCCGCCTTTGCCGCTTCCCTCGGTGTAAGCGAGACGCTCATCGGGCTTACGCTCGTCTCCTGGGGTACCTCTGCCCCGGAGCTTGCTACAAGCGTCGTGGCGGCCATCAAGAAAGATTCCGGCATAGCTGTGGGCAATATCATCGGCAGCAATATTTTCAATATCTTTTTTGTCCTCGGCATAGCGGGTACGGTGCATCCGCTCTCGGGGTTGAGCTTTACGTATCTCGACCTCTTCGTGCAGCTCTTCGGCACGCTCATTTTGCTCTGCTTTGCCATCTGGATCGGTAAGGACAAGATCACCCGCCCGGAGGGTGCTGTCCTGGCACTTATTTTCGCTGCTTATACGGCGCTTATTATCGTCAGAGAGATGGGCTCGGTGGGGGTGGCTTTTTGACGCAGGTCGGAGCCTTCCGGAGTGTTTCGTGAGAATCCCGTCATATCTTTAGTTGAGAGCAAAGACATTGAACTTTCATAGACTTATTCTTGTGCCTGTCGTGCTGCTCGGGCTTGTCTCTTGCGGTGAAAAAAGCACCAATAACGGGACGGACAAACCCCTTGTCACCGTAAGCGTCGCCCCGCAGGCTTGGTTCGTGGATCAAATCTCGGGCGGGCTTGTCGCGGCTCGTCCGATGGTGCCGCGCGCCGCAAACCCCGAAGAGTACGACCCTTCGCCGCTCGATATTGCGGGTCTCGAAGAGAGTGCCCTTTTCATCTATACCGGTACGCTGCCTTTCGAGATAGCGTGGATAGACCGGCTCTCCGGCACCGAGACCAAAGTCCTCAACCTCGCAGAGCGAATGCCACATGACCTGCTCTTCCCGGTGGAAGAGGCGCACGGAGACGGACATACCCACCCCTTGGGTGACCCTCATTTCTGGACTTCGTTTGGGGGCGGCAGGCAGATTGCGGAAGTTTCCTTCGAGGCGCTTGTGGGTCTCCTCCCCGGTGATTCGACCGTTTTGCGCAAAAATTACGAGGCGCTACTCGCGAAAATATCCAACCTTGAGGACGAGAGCCGCGAGACCTACGCATCCGACGCTTCCCCCAAAGCTTTTCTCATCTACCATCCTTCTCTCACCGCATACAGCCGTGAGATGGGACTTCGTCAGCTCGTAATCGAAGAGGACGGCAAAGAGCCTTCGCCGCGTCATCTGGCCTCCGTCCTCCACGAAGCCGCCGCAGCGGGTGTGAAGACAGTCTTGGTGCAGAAAGAATTTAACCCATCGGGCAGCCGCTCCGCTGCCAAAGAGCTCTCGATCAAGACGGTGGAGATTAACCCCTACGACTACGACTGGGAAGGGCAGATGCGCCTCCTTGTCTCCGCACTCACAGAGACCCCGCTCCGCAAATGAACCGCATCCTCCTCTCTGCCGAAAACCTTACCCTCGGCTACGAGCCGGCAAGCCCCATCCTTGGCGGGGTTTCTTTCGAGGTGCGGGCACTCGATTTCATCGGTATCTCGGGTCCGAACGGAGGAGGAAAGACGACGCTCATTCGTACACTTTTGGGACTTCTGACTCCTCTCTCGGGACGTATCCTCTACCCCGGTGGCACTCGTCCGTCGACCGGGTATATGCCGCAACAGAACCGAGTCGACCGGAAGTTTCCCATCTCTGTCTCCGAAACGGTGGAGAGCGGACTCGCGGGCACGGACTTCAAGGATAGTAAAGAGCGCATCTCCCGTACGCTTGAGGCGGTCGGTATGACGGATTATGCGTCCACGGCCATAGGCGCCCTCAGCGGCGGACAGCTTCAGCGGGTGCTTCTCGCCCGAGCCTTCGTCTCCTCGCCCGATCTCCTCATCCTCGACGAACCCGACTCTTACGTCGACAGGGCGTTCGGTGAAAAGCTCTACGAACTCCTTCCTATGCTCAACCAAGAGAGTGCGATCCTGCTTGTGAGCCACGACGAAAGGGCGCTTCGGGAGCTGCCCCGCCGCCATTTCCTCGTTGACCGCTCTTTCCGCGAATCCTGACACACCTAACGGATAAGGTCAGACGAGGTCGAACACAGTGTCGGCAGTAGACTTGTGACTAAAAAGGTATCTTTGTATAAGAAACAAATAGACGGTGCTTTTTAGATGAAAAGATACAGCATATTACTTGCCGCTTCCCTCCTTGCACTACTATGGGTTCATCCCGCGACGGGGCAGGTGCGGACGGAGCGTTTCGACATCTCCGCTATGGCGGACAATACGGTCACGTACACCCTTCCGGAGACGGCACTTTATGCAGTCTTCGGGGTCGAAGAGCGTCATGAAGAGCCGGGCGAATTCGCACTTTACGCGATGCGTTACCTCGGGGTAAAGGATGCCGTGATGAAAGAGAAGCATACCTTTGTCCTAAGAAACATTACGGCAGGGACTCACGGGGTTCCGAGTGACACGCTGAAGTTCTCCACCCGTTTCTCCAGACGCAACACCGGCACGAACGTCACCCTCTCCCCGGACGGCATTCTTTTGGGCATCAATGCCCCCACGGTCGTCCTTCCCGCACTCCCCGAAAGCAAAATCTCCAAGCTCCCTGCCGATGGTGCATTTGAGGCACTCACGGGTATGCCCCGTGAGTACGTGCAGGCAACCACCGTGGCAAAAAAAGCCCAGATAGCGGCAGACGAGATCTTCCGTCTCCGTGACAGTCGTACGGCAGTCATCAGCGGTCAGAGCGAGCAGCCGTTTGTGGACGGCGAAGCGATGAAAGTGGCCGTCTCCGGTCTCGACAAAGCCGAGCGTGCCCTTACGGAGCGGTTCACGGGCTCTGTCCGCACGGCAGAGCAAACGTTCGTCCTAAGTGGTATCCCACTCGCCCGGGGCGAAGAGATCATCGCGCGTTTTTCGGAGCAGTACGGACTTTTGGACAAAGGCGATCTACGGGGCTCACCCGTGTATCTGACCGTGAAAGTGACCGAACAGTCTCCTGTCCTCGACGAGAAAGACCGCCGCAAAAAGGAAAGACAGCTCAGTCGCGGCATCGTCTACACCATGCCGGGACGCGTGTCCGTGGAGATTTCCTACGAGGGCAAAGTCCTCTTCAGAAGCGATTACCCTGCGGCTCAGTACGGACACCAAGAGGCTCTCGAAGAAGTTCTCTTCACCGACAGGGACAAAATGACGGAGATCATCTTTGACCCCGCTACGGGTGGCATCTTGAAGATAGGTACGCTTTAACCTGATTTTTTAGACAAAATGAACCAATTAGCAGAAAAGATAATAGGAGGGTATCGGTTTAAGGACGTGGACGAGCTCCTTGCCACAGCCGAAAATACCCCCCGTGAAGAGCTTTACGAGGCCTGTCACGAGATCACGCGGAAGGTTATGGGCGATGGGTTTGACACCTGCTCCATCATCAATGTGAAGAGCGGCAATTGTCCCGAAGACTGCGCGTGGTGCACACAAAGCGCCCATTACCGCACAGACTCCGAAGTGCACGGTGTCCTGCCCGTGGAAAAGGTGCGTGACCAAGCCCTCTTTAACGAGAGCAAGGGCATCGGGCGTTTCTCTCTCGTAGCCAGTGGCAAGCGTCCCAATAGCAGAGAGAATGCGGAGTACGGGGAGATGTTTGATGCCATAAGGGCGCACGGCGGGAAGATTAACCTCTGTGCTTCGCTTGGCTTGGTCACGAGAGAGCAGCTTCAGGCGCTCAAAGACGCGGGATGCACCACCTACCACTGCAATATGGAGAGTGCACCGTCCTATTTCCCCACCTTGGTCAGCACCCATACCCAAGAACAAAAGGAAGAGACCCTCCGCAACGCCCGTGCCGTGGGGATGCGCGCCTGCAGTGGCGGTATCATCGGAATGGGGGAGACCCGGAGGCAGAGGGCAGAATTTGCGCTCTACCTCGCTTCTCTCGGTATCGGGAGCATACCCATCAATTTCCTTCACCCGATGGCAGGCACGCCACTTGGTGCGCGGAAGCCTCTTGATGACGACGAACTGCTCTTCTCCGTCTGCCTCTTCCGTCTCGCTAATCCCGGGGCTTATCTCCGCTTCAGTGGCGGACGGGCTCTCTACGGATCGGACACCCAGCGAAAAGCGCTCTACATAGGCATCAACGCCGCTATCACGGGCGACCTTCTGACCACAAGAGCTTCCGTGACGGAGAGCGATATGCGCCTCTTTGCGGAGGCAGGCTATGATACGGGAAAGGAGACGACGTGGACGAAATGACGACGGACGAACTCCTCAAATGGGATCGCGACCATCTCTGGCACCCCTATACATCCACCATTGACCCGCTCCGCAACTACGCCGTAAAGAGCGCCGAGGGCTGCTACATCACACTCGAAGACGGTACACGGCTTCTGGACGGAATGAGTTCCTGGTGGTGCGCTTTCCACGGGTACAATAATCCCGTCCTTACTCGTGCGCTCCGGGAGCAGGCGGGGGTTCTCTCACACGTGATGTTCGGAGGGTTTACGCACCGCCCGGCTGTGGAGCTCGGCAAGCTCCTCGTTGATGAGATTCTCCCCGAGGGCATAGACCAACTCTTTTACTCCGACTCAGGCTCCGTCTCCGTCGAAGTGGCATTGAAAATGGCACTCCAGTACCAGATGTCGCTCGGAGAGAAAAGACGACTCCACTTTGCGACCATAAGGAGCGGATACCACGGCGATACGTGGCAGGCGATGAGTGTCTGCGACCCCGTTACCGGGATGCACAGTCTTTTCGGCTCCGCTTTGCCCGTACAGTATTTTGTCCCCCAACCGCACTCGCCTTTCCACGGAGTGTGGGACGCGGCGGACCTTGATCCGATGCGGGCGTTGCTCGAAGAAAAGGGCGAAGAAATTGCCGCCATCATCGTAGAACCCATCGTCCAAGGAGCCGGCGGGATGTATTTCTATCGACCCGAGTACCTCGAAGGCCTCCGCAGCCTTGCAGACGAGTACGGGTGTCTCCTCATCTTCGACGAGATAGCTACGGGATTCGGACGCACGGGTAAGCTCCTTGCGACCTATTACACAAAGATAAAGCCCGACATCATCACGCTCGGCAAAGCGCTTACGGGCGGATATATGACGTTTGCCGTGACCTGCACCACGAAGCGTATCGCAGACATTATTTGCGGAGGTGAGGCCGGATGCTTTATGCATGGTCCGACGTTTATGGGAAATGCCCTTGCCGCGGCTGTCTCCATCGCTTCGGTCAAGCTGCTCCTCTCCCAAGACTGGGCGGGGCGCGTCTCCCGGATCGAGGAACTCCTTGGGGAGGGGTTGGCGGAAGCTGCCGATCTGAAGACGGTGAAAGAAGTGCGCACGCTCGGTGCCATCGGCGTGGTGGAGATGAAAGCCCCCGTCGATATGAAGACGCTCATCCCCCGCTTCGTAGAGGAAGGCATCTGGGTACGCCCCTTTGGTCGGCTCGTCTATCTGGAGCCGCAGTTTATGGCTATCGGTGACGAAGAGGTGCGGACGCTCACCCGCGGCCTCGTCAAGATCTTGAAGGAGGGCGCGAAATGAGCCTCTACTGCGAACGCCTTGATGCACTCAAAAAAGAGGGTACCTTTCGTACCCTCCAAGATCTCGAGATCAAAGGGAAATATGTGGAGATGGTGGGGCAAAGGCTCCTCAACCTCTCAAGTAATGACTACCTCGGTCTTCAGGCAATGCCGGAGCTGAGGCAGGAGTTCCTCGCTTCTCCCCTTTCGGACGTGCCTTTCTCTGCCTCTTCATCCCGCCTCCTCTCCGGAAACGACCGCGTTTACCGCGAGTTTGAGGACTTTCTTACGGAAGTGTACGGCTTCCCCTCTGCGCTTGTCTGGGGTGGCGGCTTTCACGCCAATAGCGGCATTATTCCCGTACTTGGGGGCAAGGACACTTTCTTCATCCTTGACCGTCTCGTCCACGCGTCGATCATCGAAGGCATCAAGCTTTCGCGAAGCGGGTTCACCCGCTTTACCCACAACGATGTCCGGAGTCTCGAAGCACAGCTCAGACGCGCTTCGTCCGAGGGCTATGCACACATTTGGGTCGTCGTCGAATCGGTTTACAGCATGGACGGCGACATAGCCCCGCTGCGGGAGATCGCGACCCTGAAGCAACTCTTCCCCGAGATGCACCTCTACGTCGACGAAGCACACGGTATGGGCGTTTTCGGCGGAGGGCTCGGCGTGGCAAAAGAGCTGGGCATCCTCTCGAACGTTGATCTCTTGATGGGTACGCTTGGCAAGGGCATCTCTTCGGTTGGAGCCTTCAGCCTCCAAAGCCCAGAGCTCCGGGATCTCTTCGTCTCCTCGGCCCGGCCTTTCATATACGCCACGGCGCTGCCACCTTTTAATGTCGCTTGGAGCCGGTTCGTCTTCGAGAAAGTCCTCCGGATGGACGAGAGGCGGATCCATCTCCGTCGTCTGATGTCCCTTTTGGATCCCGCACTCGAATCGCCGATTATGAGTTTCATTATACCCGACCGCATCCTTGATGCGGTGAAGGATCTGACGGATGAGGGCTTTTTTGTCCGCCCCGTCCGTAAGCCCACCGTCCCCGCGGGTACGGAGCGCCTTCGTCTCTCCCTTACTGCGGCTATGGAAGAAGATGAAGTCCGGAAACTGAAAGAGGTTTTAGCAAGATGGAAATAACCTTCCAAGTCCGAAACAAGGGCAACCGCACCCTCCTCCTCTATTTCTCCGGGTGGGGCACCACGCCCGAAGCTGTTTCCCGTCTCTCACTCCCCGAGGGCTGGGATTACTGCGCCTTTCACGACTACCGGGTTTTGCCCTCGGAGTTGCCCGATTTTTCTGCCTACGAGCGTGTCTTCCTACTTGCTTGGAGTATGGGGGTCTGGGCGGCGGATAGGCTGTCGGAGAAGCTTCCTTCTCTCTTTAAGGCTGTGGCCGTGAACGGTACTCCGCTCCCTATGCACGACCTTTACGGTATCCCGATACCGGTTTTCGAAGGCACTCTGAGGGGACTGGATGAAGTCTCGAGGGAGAAATTCGACCGCCGTATGGTCGGGGGCAAAAAGCTCCTTGATGTTTACAAAACTTTCCATGCCCGCTCCACGGAAGACCTCAAGGGCGAGCTTCTCGGTGTCTACAACTGCGTGAAGGCCTCTGCGGGTGACTGTATTGTCTGTCCGCGTCTTCCCTGGTCACGGGCTTTCGTCTCCGGAAGAGATCTCATTATCCCGCCCGCCAACCAAACTGCCTACTGGTCGGAAGCGGACATCCCCGTCACTCTGCTTGAGGGTGAAGGACACTACCCGTTTCTCTCCTTCGCTTCGTGGGTCGATTTTTTCCTCTGACTTCGGATGATTGATAAAGCGCTCATCCGTTCCCGCTTCGGGAGGGCTTGGTCAAGCTATGACAGCGAGGCTCTTTTCCAAAAAGAGATGGCCCGGTGTCTCATCGCCCTCTATCATGATACCTCCGGTGAGGCAGAAGACGTACTGGAGCTGGGTTGCGGTACGGGGCTTTTGAGCGAAAAGCTCCTCTCGACCCTCCCCACCGGCAGCCGCTTTACCTTCAACGACCTCTCCCCTGAGGTCTTGCCCTATCTCGGTGAAAAGACCGGTACGGGGCACAGGATTCTCATAGGCGACGCAGAGACGATGGAGTGGGGCGGTCTCTATACCTTGATTGCTTCCAATGCCTCCATTCAGTGGTGGCGGGATCCGGTCGCTTTCTTCCAAAAGTCCGCGGAACACCTTGAGCGGGGGAGGGGGCAGATCCTTCTGGGGACGTTCCTCCCCGACAACTTTCACGAGCTGACGGCTGTCACCGGCAAAGCCCTCAGCTATCCCACAGTGGCGGGGATCAGGGAAGCCCTCTCCCAAGGGGGCTTTACTGATGTCCGGATGGAGGAGATGAGAGAGACCTTCTCGTTTCCCGACATTACGGGGCTGCTCCGCCACATTCGGAAGACCGGTACCGGCGGGCTTCCCGCAGATCAAAAAGGCATCTGGACGCCCGCCCGTCTCGTGCGTATGGAAGAGGATTTGCGCCACTCGGGCGGTCTCTATCCCGGAGCACCTCTCTCCCTCACTTATTCCGCCCTTCTCCTTTCGGCAAAACGATAGGGTCGAGGTCGAGAGAGGTCTTTCCTCTCCCACCTTCTCCTATGAGGCGATTACAGGTGTATAAGAGAGGTGTAGGGCGTGCCCTACGTGTGTGGCGTGGTATGGAACGTATCGAAAAAGGGATCTTTTGAATAGTTTATTTTTAACAGATATATAAATAAGTATGAGTAAGAAAGTATTAAGCGTTATGGTTCTTGCAACTATGCTTTTGAGTTGCTCGGAGAAGGAGAAAGCTGCGCTGTTGCAGATTAATCCTTCCAACTTGGAGAAAGTGGGCGAGGTGAGTCCACGTTACCAATCCTACAACGTAGAGATGGCAGAAGTGGTGGGTGGCGAGTTTTGGCGTCCCTACAGCCAGATGAAGCAGGATGAGAACGGTCTTCCGATTTTGCCTCAGCTGGGTGAGGGGTACGATGTGTCCCAAAAGAATGAGGCGATGTACATGAAGCTGGCACCCATCGACCTCACCAACCCTCGTATCATCGCCTTAGCACAAGGATTAGCTCCGGCCTATATGCGTGTGAGCGGGACGTGGGCCAATGCAATCTATTTTCAAGACAATGATGAGCCTCAGATGGAAAAGGCTCCAGAAGGCTTTGCGAATGTCCTTACCAAAGGACAATGGAAGGGTGTAGTAGACTTTTCCAAGGCGGTCGATGCACAGATCGTCACCTCTTTTGCGGTGAGCAATGGCGTGCGTGACAAGGAGGGGGTATGGACGCCGGTAGAGGCACAGAAGATCCTGGACTATACCAAGGAGTTGGGTGGAGCGATAGCTGCCGCAGAGCTCTTCAATGAGCCTACAATGCCTTCTGCCGGCGGTGCCATTGATCCTGAGTATAATGCCGAAGATTACGCCAAGGATCATAGGGTGTTTTATCAATGGACTAAAGCGCAAGCTCCGGAGATGACAGTCCTGGCTCCCGGTACCGTGGGAGAAGGAATGGAGGGCGTAGACTTCTCTCTTGTGTCTTCTGGGAAAACCTACACGGCTGAAGAACTCCTTTCTGCAGAACCCAAAGTACAGATGGATGCTTTGTCTTATCATCACTACGGGGCTGCCTCTATGCGTATGTTTCGTGATGGGCACCCCTTCTCCATCTCCAAGGAAAACGCTCTGAATAAAGAGTGGATTGAAAGAACGGATGCTCCATTGGAACACTACAAGGCACTTCGAGACAAATATGCTCCGGGGAAGAACCTTTGGAATACAGAGACAGCGGAGGCAGCTGCCGGTGGTGACCCCTTTGCAGCGACTTATCTCGATACGTTCCGCTACCTCTATCAATTGGGGTCGAATGCAAGAAACGGACTGTATGTGCACATGCACAACACCCTAATTGCCAGTGAGTATTCACTTGTGGATCAGACGACCTTGGAGCCCAAGCCCAACTATTGGGCCGCATATCTTTGGGCGAAGTTGATGGGGACAGATGTTTTGGACGCCGGTAAGAGCAGTGTGGAAGGGGTGTACCTCTTTGCGCACAACACGAAGGGAACTACTGATGGGGTTACATTTTTGGTGATAAACACCACCGAGCAACCGGCAACGCTTAACCTGGCAGCTGACGGCAAGCAATACCTATTAAGTGCTAAAAGCCTTGATTCCAACGAGGTGATGCTCAATGGAACCCCGCTTAGCATAGGCGCAGACAATAGTCTCCCAAAAATCGAGGGTGCCGAGGTGAAAGCGGGCGAGACAGAGCTTCCGGCACATAGCTCTTGTTTCCTCTCTTTCAGGAGAAAATAAAGCATGGTGACAACGAACTGTTGCAGACTTTACTGTTGTTGCGGGTGCCCAAGGGTCGCTCTTTCTCCCCTATTGGGTAGGGTGCAACAACAAACGGTTTGAACCTGAGAGAAAAAGGTCAGTTTGTTTCGCCTCTGCATCCATCTCTTTGAGAGAAGGTTTTTGAAGAGAGGGTGTGTCGATGGTTCGAAGTGCTGCGCTGCTTTCGGCGTCCGGGATATGACCAAGAGTGTCCCCGGTATACTCCCGTCGCCCTCAGCCCGGAGCGCCTTGCATTTCGACCTTTCGACGCACCCTCCTTCTTTGCCGTGGGCTGCTTACAGCGGTACTCCATGTCACCGCGTCCCTACGGGGCTTCATTCGATGATTCTCCGTCAACCTTGTTTAGGGACACGCTCTGCCCTCCTCTTAATACAGACGTCCGCACACGAACGAATAAGGACTTGCAGATTTCCTGCAAGTCCTTATTTTCTTTGCGCTTGATGCGTGTGTGTCTGCTCTTCGTCTTGGACTTGAACCAAGGACCCTCTGATTAACAGTCAGATGCTCTAACCAACTGAGCTAACGAAGAATGTTTGCCCCTCTTATGGGTGTCTCTGCAACCTCTTTACTGTTGTTTGACTTCGCAAAGATACCAACTTTTCCGAAACTGCCAAATTTTTCTGACCGGAATGAAGAATTTTTTTGCGTCTGTGGGCTGATTCCCTTCTCCGAAGACCTGTTCCGAGTCCTTTGTACGGAGGTTCCGGGATACAGCAAACGCTGTTTTTTGGGGGGAGACTATTGCAGCGTGCTTCAGATGCAGTGCGCTAAGGGTGAGGGCGAAAGGCGTGTACTCCGGTACTCTTGGCTATGGCCCCGAATCCTGAAAGCAACACAGCCGATGAGGTGCGATACAAAGGTCTCATTTTACCTCTTCGTAGTCGACATATTCGCCACCCTCGAGATCCATATTGGTCTCGTGAATGAGGTCGACGGACGATTGCTCTTCGGCTGCGTCTTTTGGCGCACCGGTGTCTTCGCGGTCCCTTCTGCCACTGCCGGCACCGTCTCCGGGGCGGTTCCTACCCGCTCCAAACATCTGCCGGTACACCTTGATGACCGGACTGAAGAACCTGTAGAGCCCCCACAGCAGGAGCACTATAAAGATAAGTATGATGAGGAATATCTGTCCCATTAAAGTCTGATAGCGTCCATTTTATCGTGGAGCGTCCTACAAATGTAGCCATTTTACGGAAGAGTATGGGCAGTTGGCAGGATTAGAAGGGAGCTGCAATGCCTGACTCCTTAACCCCGGGAAAAAGATACGTACCAAGAAGTCAGTCTCGGTCTGTGTCTTTTCCGTCTGTCCTACGTACCGAGGCAATCGCCGCGGTACGTACCAAGATTCGGGATCGATTAAGGCACCCTTCGTCCGCCACAGACATACCCCTTTTCATTACTTTTGGGGAAAGATCTTTTTTCTGACCCGGAATGGGACATTTATTTCACCTAATTTCGCTATTGACACGTGTTCGTATTCCATCTACCTTTGCAATAGTGAAACGATTACGTATGATAATGTTCATCAAAAAACAAACAAATCGATGAAACTTAAAACAATCCTCTCGCTCTCCCTTGTGGCGCTCATCCTCGGTGGTCTCGCTTCTTGCAGCAAGCCTTCCGGACCCATGACACAGACCGAAAAAATCGAAAGTGCCAAGACTTTACTCACGGGAAAAGTGGTGCTGAGTGCGCACGCCTTTATGGGCGAAAAGAACCTCACCGGTCTGAAAACCGGCGCACCTATGATGTACAACTTCGAGTGGAAGGCCGATAACACCCTTCACCTCAAACTCGACGGCTTCTCTGTCGCGAAGATGCCACTCCGGCTCTTTTTCGACGCAGACCTCAAACCTGTGCCGGAGAATCAGTGGGAAAAGGACGAGATGCCCGGCGACGGCTGGATCAAACTCTACGGCGACAACGGCGTCACTTCCCTCACTGCAATCAGCCCGAAGATGCCCAAGATGCCGGGCGGCACAGGCGGCAAAGTCACGATGTTTGTCAACGCCGAGACGCACGAGATCCAATTCGATTTGGACTTCAATATGATGGGCATCAAGGCAGAAGTTTTCCGCCAGAAGATCGACCCTGCGCGCGTCAATAACTATGAAGCCGAAAAGAAAAAATTCGATGAAGACTACGCAGCCTGGAAGAAAAACCAAGGTCTGTAATGAATAGAGGCTTTACGCTCTTTGTATTAACCCTTTTCTGCCTCCCCTCCCTTGTCTACGGGCAAAAGGAGGCGGAGGCAGACACCCTTAGGACACACAACCTCGAGGATTTCGTCGTCACCGTCCGGCGACTTCAAAGACCCCTCAAACTCTCCCCCATCGCGACCCAGGTCATCGACGGCAAGCGTATGGCAGGTCTCGGATACGGCAGCATTGAGACGCTGCTCCGCCAGCAGACCGCGGGACTCAACGTGCAGAAAGCCGCCTTTGGCAACGAACTCAACCTCCAGGGACTCGACGCCAGGCACGTCACGCTCCTCCTCGACGGAGAGCGGATGGCAGGAGATATGGCCGGCAACATCGACTTCGAGCGGCTCAACATCCACTCCATAGACCGTATCGAGATCGTCAAAGGTGCCTCTTCCACCATTTACGGGAGTAGGGCTTCCACGGGTGCTGTCGTGGACTTTATTACCAAAAAGAGCAGGCAACCGCTCGAGATAGATGCCGGTATGCGATGGGGACAGATGAACGAACTCAACTTCCCCGATGCTTCGCCCAAGGACTTCCTCTGGATGTTCGAGAAAAACGCCGACCGCCCCAACCTTCAAGCGTGGCTCTCTATGGGCGCACACCTCGGCAGCTTCACGAGCCAAACCGATGCGTGGTACGGGACAAGCGATGCGTACAACATCTACCAAGCAGGAGACGACGCCAAGGTCTACACCCGGGAAGCGAACCCTTTCCTCCCCTCGGATACCACGATCCTCTCCGACCTCAAGCGTCCCGTGATGGGCGTGGAGGGATCTGAGCACCTGACCCTCTCGCAGAAGGTGTATTTCGAACCATCCGACCGCTTCAAGGCGATGGTCTATGGCAATCTTTTCCAGATGAACCAGTATGACGGCTACCAGAACCTCGCCTTCACCCAGTCGGAAGACTACACCGTAGGCGGGCGCGTCTCTTGGTCGTTTCGGGATTGGTTCACCCTCAGTGCGGCACTTCACGCGGACTTCTACACCCGGTATAAGCGCCACGAGATCCGCGACGAGCGGAAGATGGTCTACGCCTCCCGAATCCTCAGACCCCGCCTCTCACTGACGAGTACCTATTTCACGGGTCACGCCCTCACCCTCGGTGTCGAGCATCCGTCTGATGAGCTTACGAGCGACCGTTTTGCGGGGAAAGGGTCACGGGAGATGCTCTCGAGGGCACTCAGTGAGACGGAAGCCTATCTCCAGGACGAATGGACGCTCTCCGACCGGTGGCTCCTGAATCTCGGTCTCCGTACGAGCTACACGGGACACTTCGGATTCGCCTGGATGCCGGCCTTGGCGGGAAAGTTCTCGCCGGACGAGCATTGGAGTTTTCGTGCCGTGTACGCCAAAGGCTACCGCGCACCGTCCATCAAGGAACTGTTCTTTAATTGGGATCACCTCGGTATCTTTATGATCCGCGGGGACGAGTTTATGAGACCGGAGCGCAACGACTACGTGTCTATCGGTGCAGAGTACTCGGACACCCGTTTCTTTGTCAGCGGCGCTCTCTACGGCAATTTTTACAGGAACAAGATCGAAGGCGTGTGGAAGATCTATGATATGCAGTACAATTTCGAGTACCGCAACCTCTCCTTTCAGCGCATCCTGGGGTGCGAGATTCTTGCCCGCTGGCAGCCCTCCGACTCCTGGACGCTGAACGCTTCCTACTCCTACGCCGACATCAGCCGCACCAACGGGCTGCGTCTCAACCCCACCTCTCCTCACGCCGCCACGGCAAGTGTTCGCTATGCGTGGCGGAAGGGGAAAAACTACCGCCTCTCCGCCTCCCTCAGTGCCTCTGTGATGGGCGCCAAGTCCTACGATATTCAGGACCGCCTCAGACTTCCGGGAGAGCAGTTTTCGCACGAAGCCTACTTCCGCATACACCTCCCCGCTTATTTCATCTCCGACCTCAGCGTCACGCAGGTCTTCTTTGACAAGGTAAAAGTCACTCTGGGGGTGGATAACCTCACGGACTATATTCCATCTACCATAGGCTCCGGACTCACTGCTTTTAACGTCCCCGCCACGCCCGGCAGGCGCTTCTTCGTCCAAATAGAGACGAGCATCGACCGCCTCCTTGGTTTTGACTGACTCTCTTTATGAAAAAGACGCCGCTACTCCTTATCTTTTGTGCCTTCATCTTCCACGGTTGCATTCTCGACACCAAGTACGACGCCGAGCCCTTCGACGGTCTCGTCCTACCCCGTGTCACGGGCTATCAGAGCGGTGTGACACACGACTGGCTCTACTTCAACCTCCGCACGGGCGAAGTCTTTAACCGAAAAGCCCCCAACCAAGAGATTCGCGAGGGCGAGCAACTCAGTCGCCTCGATTGGGATCTCGCGTTTTGCGGCTACCATATGCGCACCAATGGCGGTACGTCCGGACCCGGGAAAGGTGCCGCAGCCGACCTCGGTCGGGTGAAGTTCGGTGACGTGAAAAGCCGCTCCGACCTGCCCGAAGACTTGAAGTGGGTCAGTGACGACGACACAAGCGTCCGGATCGCCTACTCCCAGAGGGACTGGTTCGGCAAGATGGCGCGCGAAGGTATCGATATCAACGATAACCCCTGGTTTGACCCCAACTCCGGCATACAGACTACCCTCACGAGCGCCAATCCCGTCCTCGATGCCGCCATCATTCTCTCCGG
>SFHG01000069.1 GCA_004555765.1 Bacteroidales bacterium | reverse complement strand
ATCAATGAAGATTGGCGGTACGGTCCCGAGTATGCGAATGTCCGTCGTGTCATTCAGTTAATGAATCCCACTTTACAGCCCGAATAATCTATTATTGATTTCTTCAGTATGAATAAGTTATACCCCGTTATAGCACTCACTCTTGCATCTTCGGTCGCTATTTACTCTTGTAAGAGTCCGGAGGTAGAGATTGTGGAAAGCAATTACGCCTATACGATAGATAAAGATAAGGTGCAGGTGGAGATGCCTACGCCTTTTGAATACAGCAGTAGCAATGTGACTCTTCTTAAGAACGGGAATGTGTCCTTGGCATTCAAGACATTGGTAACTCCTGTATCCAAGCTCATCGATGGAACGGCCGAAGTAGAGCTGAAACTAACGTCTCGTGCTCCGTTAGCTGATGATGTAAAGTTCTCATTCCGACTTGATCCAGAAGCGGCAGAAGCGGCGAAAGACCAGTATAAGGGCTATTTGCCTCTCCCCGTAGAGGCTTTGGATATTGCTGATGTCGTTATTTCCAAGGGGACAAAAGATGCCTCTTTCAAGATTCGTCTCAAAGAGTCTTTGGCTTTTTTCTCCGAAGGAACCCCGGCTGCTCCCGGTTATTACTGTTTCCTGCATCTTGTAAGCGGTAACCCGGAAATTGTCTTGCCGGCAAAAAGTGGCAACCTTATAGCGGTATCTGTGAAGACCGAGTATTCCAACATCTTCTCCAATGAGATGGCACAGATCGATAAGATGTATGAGGGTGTGAAAGTGGCGTCTGTCTCCGATGGATATAATATCGGAGAGGCAGCGAATCTGACCGATGGTAACCCTTCTAATGGTTTTATCTCCGGTGCCAGAAGTCCCGAATTTGTTTTTGACCTAACTGCCGTGCATCCTCTCTCCGGATTCCGGTTTCATGCGGCATCTCACTACGGTAGTCCCTATTACTCAGATACTGCGGAAGTGTTGACAAGCGAGGACGGCAAAGACTATACGAGTCAAGGGCGGTATTCCTTGAAACGTGACTTGAGCCTCTCGGATGGTGACTTCGGTTCCTACAGGTTCGCATCACCCGTGACGGCACGCTACGTGAAGTTTATTTGCCGACAATGGACCGGATATGGAGAGGTGCAGTTTTTCGGTTCTGAAGGTACTTCTAAGCCGAAGGAATAAAAACGTCAACCATTCTGTCCCGTACGTTGGGTAGGCGGATACCCCTAACGAGGACGAATTCCTCTCAAATAGTTCAAAGAGGTGGCAGAGGCGCAGAGTGCGTGCTTTGTCACCTCTTCTCTTACCCATTCACAGGGTAGGAGGTCTTGCAGTCGTGATTGCATTTTCCTCTGGTGGAACCAAAACGTTCCTCGAGTGGAACCAATATATTTCAAGTACCTTTGCACCACCGGTGTCTACTGACAGATAGAGTGCACTTAATGATGAGACACTTAAACGAGAAACGAATATATAGACTATGATGAGATTAAAAGGGTTAATACCCGCAGTCCCGACCGTCATCCTTCTTCTCTCTGCGGCCTCGGCGTGCGGGGGTGGCGGGAACGATGTCGTAAGGGCAGATCACGCGACCGGGATTATAGGACATTGGCAACTTCGGGAGGTCAATAACGGGGTGACTTACGATATCAAATTCAACCCCGACAGTACCATAGAGCAGCATTTCCGTGCGGCGGATGGTTACGAACGCCGTTATCCCGGCTTTTATTCCATCAATGGCGATACGCTGAAAATAGACGAAAGGAGAGAGGTCTCCGAGATGGTTGTTTCCGAGCTGAATGACTCGGTTATGGTCCTGCTTCGTGCCGACTCTTCTGCAGTCGTCTTCGACCGTCTGCCTTGAGTCCTTCGGTGCACTCTGCGCAGAAGTCGCGGGACGGAAAAGGGGTCACAAGGGCGTGCCCTGTGCAGAAGTCAAGACGAGCGCCCCGATAGGGGCAAGAGACCGCGTCAGGCAAATGGAGCGGACACTGTACGCCCCGATAGGGGCAAGAGACCGCGTCAGCGGTCAAATCTTGGTAGCCCGGGGTTAAGACCCCGTAGGGGTCGACACCCCGAGGGAAAAGGGGCAAAGAGACCGTAGGTCTCGCAGCCCCGGGGAAAAGGGGTCGACACCCCGGGGAAACGGGACGATTCATTTTCATACGGCTCCGTAGGTGCCGAATAAAGATTCAGCCACGCTGTGGCTGTAGGGATTCATTTGCCCCTCCGGTACCCCACACATCGACCGCTGACGCGGTCTTCGTGTGGGGCTACCAAGATTCGGCACTCCGTGCCGTCTGCCCCTATCGGGGCGCAACCCCATACGCGAATCCCATACGCGAATCCCATACGCAACCCCATACGCAACCCCATACGCGAATCCCATACGCGAACCCCATACGCAACCCCATACGCAACCCCATACGCGAATCCCATACGCGAATCCCATACGCGAACACCATACGCGAATCTCATACGGATGCCATACGGACGCCTGGTAAATACTCGTGAAGATGCCCCGATAGGGGCAAAAGACCGCGTCAGCGGTCAAAAGGTAGTAGCCCCGTACGAAGTGCCGGAGGCATCGACGTGCGGGGAAACGGGAACGCCCCATTATTATAGAAAGGGAGAACGCCCCGGACTACACAGCCCGGAGCGTTCAGTGATCAATTTAAGAATTAATTTGTATCGTTGATTATGCGTGGTTTGGCGCCTCATCGGCACCCTACGTTATCGCATATTCCTTACTTGTAAGCGGGATTATTGGTGTACTCATTTGAAGGTGCTTCAAATGTAAGCCTTGGGTCGTCCCAGTTTACCTTTTCTCCTGTGAGGAAACCGCTTCGGGTGTCCCTCGTGGTATTGAGCTTGAAGCGCTTCATCGTAAGGAGTGATCTGCCCTCGCCCCACAGCTCGACGCGCCAGTTGTAGAGGATTTCGTTCAGCAGATCGGCACCTTCCAGTTTGTCTACAGCTTCGACGAACTTCTTTGTCCCCTCTGCTTCATCCACTCCTTCGAGCTGGTAGTTGTAGCGGTTCTTTTTCAGTTCCTTAATCCACTTGCGGGCGTTAGCTTCGTTGCCGGATCTGAATGCGGATTCAGCGGCGATGAGGTACATTTCGGCTACACGCATATAGACTTCGTCATTCGTCCAGCTGCGGTCTCCCATTACCTTACGACCCGAGTCCCAAAACTTGTAATAAGGGATCCCGCTTTTATTGAACCAGACAGACCGGACATCTTCTTTGGGAATAGAGCTCTGGAGTTCGCTGCTGATTACTTTATAGTCTCCTATGCCCGCATAGCTGTAAGTGAAGATATCCATATGCCCCCAGAACGTAGGCAAAGCTTCGGTATTGTCTGTGGTAAGGTCTATAGCCCACATGAACTCGGGATTGGTCCACTCCCTGAATCCGCTCTCGATGAGCTGTCGGTTCGTCATCAGGGGATAAGCACCGCTGTTGATGACCCCGACTGCTTCGTCATAAGCTTTTTGGTACTGACCGCTCTGGAGATAGGCGTAGGCCAAATAGCCCTGGGCTACATACTCGTTGACGTTGTCCTTATTGTTTGCCTGCTCCATAGCTTTCACTTCTGCGAGAGCTTTTTTGCCGGCTGTAAGATCCGCGATGATCTGATCATAAACCTGTTGGACTGTGGAGCGTTCGGAAGGTCCCTCTGTCTGTGTGGATCTATACATCGGGATGCCTTTGGCATTAGGGTCCACTGCATAAGGTGTGGCGTAGAGATTGATGAGATTGAAGTAGGCAAACCCTCTCATCGTCTTGCTTTGACCGAAATAGAGCTTTTGGTCATTGTCGGCATCTGCTTTGAGCGTTTCATCGCTACCCATAATGTCGAAGATACTGTTTGCTGCGAAGACGAGTTTGTAGTAGTAGCGCCAGTTGGCATAAGCGTAGGCATTTTGGTCTCTCTTGGTACCCGTGAGGTCCGCAGCAGACTTAAAGTGACCATACCTTGCGGCAGTCATCACCATATCGCCACTCATCAGGTCGGTCTGGATGTCGACACTCTTCTGTCCGAAGTCCGAGTGATTGTTGATGCCACCTGCCCCGTAAGCGAATGTCGTGCTTACAAGTCCGGAAGTATATCCTCTGATGATATTGGGGTTCCAAAGCTGTGCCTCATTGAGCTGAGGGATGGTGTAAAGTCCGGACGGCTCCTTTTCCAGAAAGGATTTTGAGCACCCGCTTGCCCCAAGTGTTAGAAGCGTGGCTCCGGAAAGTATATATAGTAGCTTTTTATTCATGACTTATTGTAGAATCGCTAAAGATGTGAGGTTAGAAACTCATATTGATACCAAACACTACATTGGCACTCGGGATGTAACGATAATCGGTACGCACCTGGACGGTGTTATTGTCATTGCCACCGGAGATGGAAGTACCGGAGTAGAAGCCGGGGCGAGCGGTGAGGATAAAGAGGTTGTCGCCGGAAACAAAGACACTCATTTTGCGCATCTTGATCTTTTCCATCCAAGAACCCGGGAGGTCGTAGGACAGTCTCACGTTGCTGAGGGTAAGGAAGGATCTGCTCGTCAGGAAGCGTGTGGATGCGGAGTTGGAGAAGGAGTAGGAAGTAAGATCATCTGCGAGTGCGGGGACATCCGTGTCCTTATTCGTCGGGGTCCAAGCTCTGCGCATATCCGTGTGCCAATTGTAGCTTCCCACTTTTCCGGAGTGCATCATATTTCGGTAGATGCCATCCATAGCCCAGCCTCCGATGCCGTAAGCAAACGAAGACGAAAGCGTGATGTCGCGGAACCTGAGATCGAAGCCGAAGCCGCCGGTCAAATCGGGGAGAGCCGACTTGCCCACGAAGTCGGATACGGCGTTGCTGGAGTTAGAGACGGTCACCTCATCGTAGCCTTCCAAAGTGTTGCCTTTGGCCAGGTGATCCTGCATATCGGTGATGTAGGAGTAAATGGGTGTGCCATCTTCCTGCTTCCCGGTCTGTTTGCGGTAAGCCTTATATTGAGCCTGACCGTTCTCGGGGTTGACACCCATCCAGGTGAGGGTGTAATGGTCGTAGATAGAGTGATCCTTCATCCATCCGTAAGCACCGCGATTCTCGTACAACTTCGGTTCTGTTGATCCTTCAAGTGTAGGCATCTGGGTGATCTTATTGGTGTAATGTGACATATTCAGACGGATGTTGAAGTCCCAGTCTTTGGTCTTCACCGCGTTGTAGCTGAGGTCGAGTTCGATACCGGTATTGAGGAGTTTGCCATCGTTTCTCGGATAGTACGCATAGCCGAGAGAGGGTGCCACCTGCTTCTTGAAGAGCATATCGGAAGTCTCCTTGTAAAACCATTCTACGGCGATGTTGAGACGGTCAAATAAGCGGGATTCGAGACCGACGTTCCAGGAGGACGACTTTTCCCAGGTCAGTGACGGGTTGCCTTTGGAATAGAAGCTAAAGGACGGCTTGTCCCCAAGGTTGCTTACGTTGTAGAAGTCGCGATCCAAGAAATAGTTGGGGATCTCGGAGCCATAACCGAGGCTGATGGACTGGTTGCCGATAAGACCCCAGCTGGCTTTCAACTTGAGCTCGTTGACCCACTTGGCAGATTTCATAAAGTCTTCTGCAGAGATGAGCCAGGCACCGCCCACGGAACCGAATGTACCCCATCTCTTGTCCGGAGCGAAGCGGGAAGAGCCGTCGGCACGGAGAGAGCCGTTGATGAAGTACTTGCCGTCGTAGTCGTATTGGAGCTGACCGAAGTAGCTTTCGAGTGCATAACCGTAGGAGTACGAGGAGATCTCCCCCATCACTACGAAGTTATCCATTTCGAGCTGCTTGGCGAGTACGGCAGTATGCTTGTAGTCGAAGTTGTAGCCGTAGTTTTCGTTGTAGGACTCGTGTGCCACGAACGCATCGAAGTTGTGATCCCCGAAGCTCTTCTTCCAAGAGAGAATCTGGTTCAGCGTGAGGGCGTAGTAGTCTTCGCTATAGCGATAGAGGCGACCGATGTCTTTTGCATCGCCGTAGAGCGGGTTTGTGAGGCTATTAGTGAGGATCCTATTGTACTGGTAGCCGGCGTTCACGGTGAGCTTGAAGTCGTTGAGAAAACGCCACTCGGCAGAGGTGTTGGCGATGACATTGTGATTGACATCCGTATAAGCGTCCAAGTCCATGGAGCCGACGGGATTTATACCGCCACCTTGTCCGCGGCTGCCGCCTTCAAACTGACCATAGTCGTAAAGATACCGTCCGGGGACGCGGGAGTCGGGGATCAGGTTGCCTTTTTCATCGTGCAGGAAGACCGGATAAATGGCAGGCATTGCATTGGCAAAATTGAAGCCGTTGTTCATATTGTCTGTCTGCCCGGAGCCGTTCATCTGAGAGCGGGAGTATGCCAAGTTTGAGGTAAGCTTGAGGTTGTCGGAGATGATGTAGGTCAAATTATTGCGGACATTGAATCTCTGGAAATCCGATCCGATCAGGTACCCTTGTTCTTTCAGGAATCCGAGAGAAGTGAAGACATTCAGACGGGAAGTGCCGGCAGTTACCTGCAAGTCGCCTTCCACTCTCTGACCGGTGCGGAACGTCTCGTCTACCCAGCTTTCCGGAGTGTAGATTCTCTTGGCGTTGGGGTTGAACTTTCCGGTTTTGGGGTCAATAAGCTGTTGTCCGTCCGGTACGGTCCAAATGTTATAGCCGGGATAGATGCCGACCTCTGAGAAAAGCATATCGTTGATGGTCGCGTTCTCAAAGCCCTTTTGTCTCGGTCCTTTGAATAGGTCATACCTATTGGACAGGGACTGATAAGCAAGCTCCATATATTCTTCCGGAGAGCGAATCCCGTCATGCATCGGGAAAAGGCGCTCGGTGATCCCGTATTTGAGGTTCAAGTCTACTTGCGTTTTACCATCTTTGCCCTTCTGGGTGGTGATAAGCACGACCCCGTTGGCCGCCCGGGAGCCATAAAGAGCTGTGGCGGATGCGTCTTTCAAGATGCTGATACTCTCGATGTCGTTGGGGTTGATGCCGCTCATAGAGCCACCGTACGGGATCCCGTCCACCACGTAGAGGGGAGAGGTATGGGAGTTCACGGAGCCGATACCGCGGATGACGATGTCGGCGCTGGATCCCGGTTGACCCGTCCTGTTGACGACCTGTATGCCGGGCGCTTCGCCCTCGAGTGCTTTCGTGATATTGGAGACACTCTTCTGAGACAGCTTTTCTCCACTGACTACGGTCGCAGATCCGGTAAAGGATTCTTTCTTTGCGGTGCCGTAGGCGACGACCATGACTTCGTCGAGGAGTTTATTGTCGGGGACGAGGCGGACGGTGAGGGTGGGAGCGGCTTTGACTTCTTGGTCTTTGTAGCCCACGTAGGTGATGAGGATGGTTTCGCCGGATTTGGCTTGGAGCGTGAAGCGACCGTCCATATCGGTGATGGCACCCTTGGTGGCATCGCTTTTGAGGCGGACAGTGGCGCCCATTACGGGAT
>SFHG01000068.1 GCA_004555765.1 Bacteroidales bacterium | reverse complement strand
ATTATTTTACGTTTATAATTAAAGTGTGAGATAATATATATGGCAGCGAAGATATTTTACTCCCCCATAAGAATCCGTATCATATCTTCCTATTGCTGCCGGCTCCTGTCTATGTGCAGGAGTCTTTTTTTATGGCCGCAAGCTCTCAATAAACCACCTGAATTTACCGGGACCCATATACTCATAATATATAGTCCTTGTCGCGCCACCAATTTGCACCACAAACATTTGACCACCACCACCGCAGTTTTGGCTATGGCATTGTGGTTTATGGCGTATGATTTTGTCAACCTCATAACGCTCCCCATCCCATATCAACGCCAGGGGAGTGATATCGCCCATTTTATCGACGAGCATTTCTACTTCTATATATTTTTTGTACATTCTTTGCATACTATCACCTCAATAAAATCATACCACAAATGTACACAAAAATTACGATTATAGTAATTGACAACTGACGACAAGTGAAGATAGGTGATAATATATAAGGAAGAGTAAGTATGAATATACGCAAATGAATATAAAAAAACTTGAAAAAACACAAAATATAAAATCTCCTCACCTCCACCAGAAGTGGAAGCGTCGAACCTTTCTTCATCAAGAATGAGTTCGCGCTTGTGTATAGATTTGGGGATGCCCTTTAGGGTGTCCCCTTTTCGTTTTTCTGACATCGTATTTTGCGTTTTAAGACGTTTTAAGCCCGAGGAGGTACTTGTTACCCTTCGGGCTTTTCTGTGCCGTAAAACGGTTCTGAGGACATTCTGAAGAGGATGTGGGAGCACAACCAGCAATCTCGCTTCGCTCGATGCGCTTTATGGACTGGGTACATGGGAAGGGTGACGTGCTCAAGGTATTGTTGTTCCATTTTGTTCCAAAAAAGTTGGAACAGACATTTCCCGCATTTTCTCGGTGTTCCAGCCCGATTTGAAAAATCTTGTTCCATTTCTCAAAACAAAATTGGAACAGACGAAACCCGCATATTCTCGGGGCATTTCTTCGATTGTTCCATTTGTTCCACTTTTTTATAAACCTTTATTTATGCGAGAAGAAAAAAGAGAAATCCGTATATATAAAAAAGTTTGTTGAAAAAAACTGGAACAATTGGAACAACGGCGTTTCGGGTCGAGAACCATCGGGAAATCAGCGTTCCATTTTGCCTGAAAAAACTGGAACAAAAGTGGAACAAAACTGGAACATTTACCTGAGAGCACCCCTCTTCCCCCTGTACCGCGATTTTTTTGCATACTGTTTCCGCTCATTTATGGCGGGAAACAGCGTCGAACAAGCCCCTGACCTGCAATTATATGACGTTTGCTATTGCTTTCCGTCATTTCATGTTGTATAATATCCATATATTCGCGACATGATTGCCGATGGATAGCGGCCGGGATATACCGACGTGAGCCTATCCGAGACCGAGCCTTAGGCTCGGGAGGAAGCCGATGAGGGTCCGCCCTCGAAACTGCATCGGTCTGACGAGCCGATACGGGATGGCAACAGCGTCTACCCGTCCGAATAGGACGGAAATCGCACGAACGTGACGAGCGGCGAATCAGATTTCAGCTTGATTGCTGGATTCTGGTTCGCCGCTTTTTTGCGTTTATAGGCAGGAAAAAGGAGGTTGCTTTATGGCAAATGCAAAACAGAAGAAGGGATTCACGAAGAAGATTCTCGGCGGGAGCGAGCTGACGATGGAGGAATACGCGGCCTACATCACGGCTCTGAAAGCGAAGCCGTTCCTGACGAGTGCCGAGGCGTCGACCCTGTTCGAAATAGGAATCGGGCGCGTGCGTTCGCTGATGAAGGCCGATGACGCGGACTTCGTGGTGATGACTGACACGATTCGCAGTCGTCGTATTCACCGCGAGACGTTCGAGAAATATCTGGTGTCTCACGGGATTCATTAAGGAGGTGAGGTTATGAGGCAAAAAGAAAACCGCCCCAGCGCTGGCGACGCTTACGGGACGGTACCTTTCAACTGTGTTAATGATAGCACAGATATGAGCGAATTTCAAGACTTAACATACAACGGGCTGCTCAAGGCGGTCACGGACGATTATCTGGACGGCCTCGACGAGGACGCCGACCTGCCGTTCGAGAGCATCGAGGCGGAGCTTCTTCAGGCGACCAACAACGCAATCGAGGAATACAACCTCGGTCCCCGCGACCCGAACGCCCCTATGGGAGCGCCCATCAAGGACGCGTACCCGAACGCGAAAGCCCCTGCTGACCGCGTACGGAAACTGAAGGCCCTGACGCCTTGGCAGGTGGCGAGCGTGATAATTCGCCTGTACCACGCGGTCGGAATCCGCCTGAACGGTCAGGAGGGTGACGGGAATTTCGACGTGGGGGTCTATCAGTCCGATGGAGAGCGTCGAGGGCTGTACGACACCCGCACCGAGACGGTTCGGAGGTTGATTACGGCTCTCCACCCGGGAATCAGCGATGTGGACATGCGCAACACCGAGAACAAGTTGCGCGTCCTCGTGCCGAAGGTGGAGCCTTGCAAAGACAAGGCACTTGTTCCCGTGAACAACGGAATCTTCGACTACGAGAACAAGATTCTGCTGGATTTCGACCCGAAGTACGTGTTCACCAGTAAGTCGAACGTGGATTTCGTCCCGAATGCCCAGAATTCGGTCATCCACAACGACCAAGACGGAACGGATTGGGACGTGGTCTCGTGGATGGAGGAGCTTTCCGACGACCCCGAGGTGGTCAAGGTTCTCTGGCAGGTGCTGGGGGCTTCCCTGCGTCCGAACATGCCGTGGAACAAATCCGTCTGGCTGTACTCCACTCAGGGCAACAACGGAAAGGGCACGTTCTGCGCCCTCGTCCGGAACCTGCTCGGGAAAGGCTCTTGGGCCTCGATTCCCCTGAAGGATTTCGGGCAGGATTTCATGCTTGAGGAGCTTACCCGCGTACAGGCGATTATCACGGACGAGAACGATGTCGGAACGTATATCGACAAGGCGGCCACGCTCAAGTCGGTCATCACGGGAGACCCGTTCCTGCTCAACCGCAAGTACAAGGCTCCCATGCCGTGCCTTTTCCGCGGGCTGATGATTCAATGCGTGAACGAGATTCCGAAGCTCAAGGACAAGTCGGAATCCATGTACAGGCGATTGCTCGTGATTCCGTTCGAGAAGCGATTCGAGGGCTGCGAGCGGAAATACATCAAGGACGATTATCTGGGACGAAAGGATGTCCTCGAATACGTTTTGTTCCACACCTTGTACGAGATGGATTTCGACGAGTTCAGCGTTCCCGGGGCATCCGAGAAGTCGCTGGACGTGTTCCGAGTTGACAACGACCCTCTTCGCCAGTTCGCGGACGAGGTGTTCGACCAAGCCGCATGGGACCTGCTCCCTTGCAAGTTTCTATACGATTTGTACCGCTACTGGTTCCAGACCAACGTCCCTCAGGGAAAGATGCTGAGTCGGAACTCCTTCTATTCCTCGCTCGAACTGATTGCACCGGAATACGGATGGCAGTTACAGGACAAGGTCCGCTCGGCGAACCGGATGGATGTCCCCGAGATGCTGATTCTCGAATATCAGGTACAGGAGTGGATGAATCACGACTACCGGGGAAACGACAAGATGCGTCTGGCGCAGCCCGACGTGAAGGACAGCTATCGAGGCTATGTGCGGAACAAGGTGGGGTCGATTCCGGCGTACATGGTGTCCGGAGAAACGACCGCAAGTGAAGAGATAGATTCAAATAGATAAGGAGTGATTAATTATGGCTATCAAGAGATTCGATGACATAGACAAGAAGGCGCGCGAGCTTGAGGCTCAGGCGAAGAAGTTGCGCCGCGAGAAGCAGGCTGCGAAGACCAAGGCGTACGCAGATGCCCTCGTGGCGGTCTTCCCCGAAGTGAAGGAAATGGGTTCCGCCGAAGAGGTGCTCGCGTTCGTCAAGACGCTGCACAGGGACGCCGGACATGGAAACGGCGGAAATCCTTCCGATGGTGACCCGAACGCAGTCGTGCGCGAACCTGCGGGCGATGCCGATTCTCCGGACGGCGACCGCGGTTCTCTCGGCGTCGAGGGGTTCAATCCCGAGCGCCGTCCCTTCGATTAAAACGCGCCGGAGGTTCGGACATGGGGAGTCGTCCCCGTGTCCGACATTCGGTCGCGTGGTTCTGTCGGACAGAACATGTTGAGTCGGAGGGGACAGATTCGGGGGTTCGAAGGGGACGGCGAAGCCGCCCCCTCGCAAGCTGACCATGGCGGGAAAAATGCGATATTCGCATTTTGTACGTACATGGTCAATGCTTGCTCCCTTCCCCGTTTCGCAGATTGCAGCAAAGTGCGACGAGAAATGCGCATCGCATTTGGATTGCGAACAAGGAGGTGTTTTGCATGGCAAAAGAAGTTGAGAAAAGAAGCGGCAAGGCGACCCGCCAGCGCTACAAGAAGGACCGTCGCGAGACTGTTATTCAGGTGCGCATGAACGCCGAGGAGCTTGCCCTTCTGGATGGGAAGAGAGGCGGACGCACGCGCTCGAATTATCTGCGTGGCGCGCTGTACGGTTCCGCCGGTTCCCACACGGAGCACGAGGTCGTTGCGGACACTCCGCAGCTCGACCGGATGCTGATGGAATTGAACCGAATCGGCGTGAACATCAACCAGATTGCGCGGGCCTTCAACGCCCGCGTGAAAGGGATGGGCATGCTTGAGGAAATCAAGATGGAGCCGGACAAGAAGGCGTTCGAAAGCCTGAGGGAATCCATCGAAGGATTGTCGGACGAGGTCAAGGAGCTTCGAGCCGATTTGCATGGCGGAATCACGGGAGGTGATGTCTGATGTCGACGACGTATGTGCAGGCATTGCCCGACGTGTGGGGTCGCATGTCCTACACCGAGTTCGGAGAGGGAAAGCGCAGACGCGACCACCTGCAAAACGGGACGGACCGCATCGCCGCCCAGATGGGCGACATGCCCTCCCGAGGTGAGTTCATCGCGTACTGCAACGGGCTTCATGCCGTCCATCCGAACATGGTCAACGAGGGTTACGAGCTCCGCGTCTCATGGGCGCTCGACGAGTTGAATCCGGGCAATCCCGACGATGTGCAGAGGGGCATGGAGCACGCCTACCTGCTCTGCCATAGACTCGCCCCCGACTCCCCGTGTTGGGTGACCATGCACGTGGACGGCGAGGGCGGATGCGTCCACGCCCACGCGACAATCGCGAACCACGATTGCCGCACCGGGCAGGTCATCAACAAGGACGACACGAGCCTGTTCGCCCCGCGCGTGCAGGCGGTGAACGACGAGCTGAGCCGCGAGTGGGGTCTGTCCGTGATAGGAGCGGGCAAGGACAAGTCGACATGGGCGGAGAAACGGGACTCGTTCGACTACGATTCCTTCGACCGACATCTCGGCGATGCGGTGGCAAAAGCAAGGGACGACGCCAGCGATATTGATGATTTCAGGCAGCGTCTTGCGTTCGCTGGAGTGACCCTCAATGAGACATCGAAAGTCGACAAGAAGACGGGCGAGAAGTCCGTCGGATGGTCTTACAGGATGCGGGACGAATGGGGTCCGAAGCGTAGGACCCGGAAGCGCCGTGCCTCCAACCTCGCAGACGACCTGACGAAGGAAGGCGTCGAGCGGTTCTTCGAGGAGAAGCAGGGACAGCAGGCCCGCGAGGAACTGAAGACAGCGCCGGCCCCGAATCAGGATTCCCAGATGGTCGGCATGGAGGATACGCAGCAGGATTCCCCGGCCCAGCATGATTTTGACATGTACGAACCGAGCGAGTCCGACGTGAGGGACATGGCCTCCGATTTGAAGAGCGTGTACGCCCGCCGCAGGAAGAGCGAGGGCATGCCTATCGCCGGGGAGCAGTACGAGGCGCTCGCGAATGCAGAGAACGACCCGGAAGACGCCCTCGCCCAGCTCCGCGCCGATGTGGAACGCGCCCGCAGGGAGTTCCGCGATTCCAAGGAGGCACGAGACGCCCTGAAGGGAGCCTGCCCGAGCCTTGCGATGGGATTCGGGCTGTACACGTTGGCGAGCAGGACCGGGACCGACCCCGTCTCCCGCATGATGTCGGATATGATGGCCCGGATGTTCCGCATGATGATACTCCAGTTCATGGAGGACCAGCGCCGCAGGATGCAGGAGGACGCCGAGCGTCGTCTCTACGAATCGCGCGGCAACATGTGGGACGCCGAGAAGCGCCTGAAGGCCGCCGAGGAGGCTCTGGACAACGAGGCCGCCCGCACCGTCAAGCATCGCGGCGTCACGCCGAAGATGCAGCAGACGGCCGAGGCGACGGAGCGCGTGCGCGACGAGGACAAGTACCTCGGGGAGTAAAGAAATGACGGCTCCCTTGCGGGAACCGTCATTCTCAGTGAATCTCGGGGGCGGGCACGCAGTCCCAGCCTGTACCGAAGTGGGTGATTCCCCAGACGTACAGGTCGAGTTCCTCGTCATGGAACACCGGCTCGTCCGTGTGCTCCATCAGGAAGTCGGGGTAGCTGATGATGTACCACTGGAATATCTCGTCCCATGGTGCGAAATCCCCGCTCACGAATTCCAGCGGACGATGCGCCATCTCGTTGGCGAGGACCATCCCGCCGACCGTCTTGGCCAAATCCGCATAGGTCTCGATACCGTAGCCGTTCATCTCTCGTCTCCCTTTCTTTCGGGCCTTCTCCTTCACGCGCCGACCCGATGCCGAAGGCATATCGGCGGTCGAGAGCGCGGGTGGGCTTGAGATGGGCTTGGGAAAGACCTTTCAAGGGTCTTTCCCCGGAAGAGGCGGAAACGTCGAAAAATCGACTTCGGTTCATTTATGGGACGATTATCGAAAATCGTTCCGAGGGAAGTCTTTGGATGATGAAACGGTGGGCTTCGGAAAGCCCCTCGAAGGGTCTCTGTTGAGACCATAAAGTGACCATTGAGCTGGGACTTTATGCAATCGGGTACTATGTTTCGTCTTGACAAATAGATACTGAATATATATAATTTAGATATTCAGTATCTATAAAATATCTATTGAATAAATATTGATGGAGGTACTGATTATGAAAACAATTGCAGTTGTCTGCGAAAAAGGTGGGACTGGAAAGTCTGTCGTCGCATCCGAACTTTACGAGAGTTATGTGAGACAAGGGCTGCGCACGTCTCTCTATTCGCTGGATGGACAATATTCGGACACGTCCCGCTCTAAAAAGGTCGATGATGCGAAGGTTGCCGTAGTGGATACACCGGGCGTGCTGACTGATAACCTGAAGGATATCGTAGAGGGTGCCGATGTGGTGGTCATTCTCGTGCGCCCTACGCCGAACGACATCGAGCCGTTTACGCGGACGGTCTCCATCGTAGCGAAGAACACGAACGCTCCTATCGTAATTGTGGTGAACGGGCACAACCGATTCCGCATGTGCGTGTCGTTTATAGAGTGGCTGGGTAGGAAGCCGTGGGCGAAGAACGTCGTAACCGTTCCACAGTCCG
>SFHG01000067.1 GCA_004555765.1 Bacteroidales bacterium | reverse complement strand
TGGGCATCTCGGACGGGGAGATACAGAAAGCATACATCGAGAGCGACGACCTTTTCGACAAGGGTGTTGAGCTCACTTTTAGGGGCGGAAAGACATTCGGCAGATGGGGCGTGGTGTCCGAAAGGCTCCTCAAAACGCACGACCTCGACGTACCCGTATATTACGCAGAGTTCGAGTGGAATACGATCCTTGAGCGAATTCTCGATCGGGCGGTAACGATAAAGGGCGTACCGAAGTTCCCGAGCGTCCGCAGAGACTTCGCCCTCCTCTTGGACAAAAACATAGACTTCGCCAAAGTGGTCGAAGTCTCGAAGAAAGCAGAGCCGAAGCTCATCCGGGACATCGTCCTCTTTGATGTCTACGAAGACCCCAAGCATCTGCCCGAGGGCAAAAAGAGCTATGCCGTAGCCTTCACGCTTAGGGATGACGAAAAGACCCTCTCCGACAAAGTCATCGACAAGACTATGGAGAAAATCTCGCAGACCCTTGCCAAGCAGCTCGGTGCCTCTCTAAGATAACAAGACACACAAGGAAGAAAACAAACTTTTACAAGCAAATACATCACGACAAACAATGGGAAGAGCATTCGAATTCAGAAAAGCCCGCAAACTCAAGAGATGGGGAAATATGTCCAGGACATTTACCCGCATCGGGAAGGAAATCACCATCGCTGCGCGTTCCGGCGGTCCTGACCCCGACTCTAACCCTCGTCTCCGCGTCCTGATGCAGACGGCCAAGAAAGAGAATATGCCGAAGGACAACATCGAAAGAGCCATCAAGCGCGCTTTTGAAAAAGATCAGTCCGACTATAAGGAGATGAATTACGAAGGCTACGGCCCCTACGGCATCGCCATCTTCGTGGAGACCGCGACCGACAACACGACCCGCACCGTGGCCAACGTCCGCAGTTATTTCAATAAGTTTGGGGGCTCTCTCGGCACCACGGGCAGTCTCGAATTTCTCTTCGACCACAAAGCCGTCTTCCACGTCGTCAAGAAAGAAGGCATCGACAATGACGAGCTGCTCCTCGAGCTCATCGACTACGGCGTAGACGAGGTGGAGGAAGAAGAGGACGAACTCATCATTACGGGCGAATTCACGTCCAACGGAGACATCCAGAAGCACCTCGAAGAGATGGGCTTCGAGATCAATTCGGCGGAGTTCGAGCGTTTTCCCAAAGACACGAAAGAGGTAACGCCCGAGCAGCGCGAAGAGGTCAATAAACTCGTCGAAAAGATCGAAGAAGACGAAGACGTCCAGAACGTCTTCACCAATATGGCCGAAGAAGACGAAGAAGAAGAGTAAAAAGTCCTTTTCTCACTCGACTTGACCGGTTCGACTTCGCTTAAGACCTCAGTCATAGGACATCTGTCCCAAACACTTGGAGTAAAGTTTCCTTTGCACCAAGTGTTTTCGGCTATTGTCCCTGTGTGGCATCAAAAATTTTGGTCTGTATCTCGCGTCGTCTTCAGCCCGTACCAGATGCAGACCTCACTCGGACCAAAAAAGTTTTTTTGGTCTGTACCCCATAAGAAAGTTTCACCCATAGAGCATATCCAAGAGCATTGGCACCCTCATCTTTACAAGCGCTAAGCAAACTTTTTGGAGAAAAAGAGAGTTTCAGGACGCTGAGCTCCAAACTGAATGCCAAGAAGATCCGTCTCTCGGGACTTCAAGGTTCTGCCATCGCGTTTTTGCTCGACCGGCTCCGTCACCCCGTCCTCTGCATCTCTAAGGACGAGGAAGAAGCGGGGTACCTCTTCGGGGATCTATCGGCGGTCAAAGGCGGGGACTCCGACCTTCTCTTTTTCCCTTCCCTTTACCGCAGAGGCATCCGTTTCGGGCAGAAAGACGGTGCCAATGAGGTACTCCGAAGCGAAGTCGTCGAGCGTCTGATAGGAGATAAGGACAGGCTTCCGAAAGTGATCGTCACCTACCCCGCCGCGCTCCTTGAAGGGCTCCCGAAAGGAGTAGATTATGCCGAGAAGCGAATGGAATTGAAAGTCGGCGACACGATTCTGAGGAAAGAATTTCGCGAGAAGCTCTGGGATCTGGGATTTGAGGAAGTGGATTATGTCTATGCCCCGGGACAGTTTGCCGTCCGCGGCAGCCTCTTTGACATTTTCTCATACGCTTACGACCGCCCCATACGACTCGACTTCTTCGGTGACGACCTCGAGACGATACGTCCGTTTGATCCCGAGACACAGCTCTCGGCCGGCACACAGGACTCGGTGACCATCCTGGCCGACCTCTCCACAAGTGCTACCGGAAGCCTCGACTCCCTGCTCTCCCTTTTGCCCAAAGACACCCGCGTGTACATCGGAGGATGGGACTACCTCGGCGGTGATCTCTCGGAGACCTACACGCTCCAGCCTGTGCATCCGGAGGATAATGAGTTCCGAACCCTCGGCGAGATGCAGGCGCGACTGATCCGACCGGACTTACTGATGAAGGACTTGGAGGGCTTCCACATCTTGGCGGAAAACGTCCCGATGGATCTCGACAAAGTCTGGACCGAAGTCGACTTCTTAGAGAAACCGGAGCCGCTTTTTCACAAGCAGTTCGATCTCCTCTCACACACCATCTCGGAATACCGGTCAGAGGGCTATGAGGTCGGCATTATGAGCAACCAGGAGAGCCAAATCAAGCGCCTTGAGAGCATTCTGTCCGAGCAGTCCGAGAAGACCCATTTCACCCCCATAAGCCCTACCCTTCACGGTGGCTTCATCGACAGTGAGATGAGAGTCGCACTCTTCTCCGACCACACCATCTTCGAGCGCTTCCACAGCTATAAGCTCAAGAGCGACCGTATCCGAAGCAAAAGTGCCGCCCTTACACTCAAAGAGCTCAAGAGCTTCGAGTACGGGGACTATATCGTCCACGTGAACCACGGGATCGGCACCTTCGGAGGTCTCTTTACCATAGAGAAGAACGGAATGCCGCAGGAGGTCGTCCGACTGAATTACAAGGACGGGGACAGTATCTATGTCTCCATCCATTCGCTCAACCACATCTCCAAATACAAGAGCAAGGATAACGACGAACCACCCCGTCTCTCCAAGCTCGGCAGCGGTGCCTGGGAGAAAGTGAAGGAACGAACCAAAAAGAAGGTCAAAGACATCGCCCGAGACCTCATCAAGCTCTACGCCAAAAGGCTCCAAGAGAAAGGTTTCGCCTTCAGTCCCGACACTTATTTACAGAAGGAACTCGAGTCGAGCTTCCAATATGAAGACACACCGGACCAGGAGAAAGCCACCCAAGACGTCAAGAGAGATATGGAGCGCCCGATCCCTATGGATCGTCTGATTTGCGGGGACGTGGGCTTCGGAAAGACCGAGGTCGCCATCCGTGCCGCCTTCAAGGCCGTCAGCGACTCCAAGCAGGTAGCCGTTATGGTACCCACCACGGTACTCGCCTACCAGCATTACCGCACCTTTTCCAAGCGCCTGTCCGGCTTTCCCGCGACCGTCGCCTACCTCACGCAGTCCAAAAGTCCCAAAGAGAAAAAAGAGATCCTCTCGGATCTCTCCTCGGGAAAGACAGACATCATCATCGGCACCCACCTTCTGACCGGCAAAAACGTCAAGTACAAAGACCTTGGGTTGCTCATCATCGACGAAGAGCAGAAGTTCGGCGTAAGTGTAAAGGAGAAGCTAAGGAGTACACGCGCCCACATCGACACGCTCACGATGTCGGCCACCCCAATACCGCGTACACTCCAATTCTCGCTCCTCGGCGCACGCGATCTCTCCAACATTCTCACCCCTCCGCCCAACCGGCACCCGATACGCACCGAGAGAGCGACGTACTCCCCGGAAGTCATCGCCGAAGCCATCGGTGCAGAGCTCGCCCGCGAAGGACAGGTATTTTTCATCCACAACCGCATTCACAACATCGAAGACATCGCCCGAGACATCCGTGCGGCAGTACCCGGTGTACGCATCGGCATAGCCCACGGACGTCTCCCCGCAAAAGAGATCGAAGAAATCCTCCTCGGCTTCATCAACCACGACTTCGACGTTCTCCTTGCCACCTCCATCGTAGAGAACGGCATCGATGTCCCAAACGCCAACACCATCATCATAAACGATGCCCAGCGCTTTGGACTCTCCGACCTCCACCAGCTTCGCGGGCGTGTAGGGCGCGGCACCCAAAAAGCCTACTGCATCCTCCTCACACCGAGCCTTCACCTCCTCACTCCAAATGCCAAACGCCGACTGGAGAGCATCACCACTTTCTCCGATCTCGGCAGCGGCATACAGATCGCGATGCAGGATCTCGACATCAGAGGTGCCGGGAACCTTCTCGGCGCGGAGCAGAGCGGCTTCATCGCCGACCTCGGTTACGAGACCTACAAACGCATACTCGAAGAAGCCGTGATGGAGCTCAAAAACGACGAATTTGCAGACCTCTTTGAGGAGGAGGACAAAGAGACCGACACCACGCCCAAGACCGGTCGCCGTTTTTATGTCTACGAGACTGTCCTTGACACCGATCTTCCCGCATTCTTCCCGCCCTCATACGTTCCCGGAGACGACGAACGCATCAATCTGTATAAGGAACTGGACGGGCTCGAGAACACGGCGGAGCTCAAGAGCTACGAAGGACGACTTATCAACCGCTTCGGCAACCCGCCCCTTGAAGCTGTCGAACTTCTCAACGTGATGCGTCTCCGACTTTTGGGCAAAAGGGCGGGCATCGAGCGCATACTGCTGAAAAGAAACACCCTCACGCTCCAACTCGTCTCCGACCTTAATAGCGGCTACTACAAGAGCAAAGTATTCGGCAATCTGATGACCGGTGCCGTCGCGCCCGACATCGTGGCACGTGTCTCTTTCAAAGAAGAACACTCCGGACGCTCCATCACGATTAAGGGCATCTCCTCTCTCACTGATGCCCTTACGCTGCTCTCCCGTCTCTCCGGTCTCTCCTATTGAAGCGCCCGGGAAACCGGGGTACAGACCGAAACCTTTTCCTACGCCTGTACCTTTTCCCTTTTCCGACCCGTATCCCGAGATTGTTTTGGCCGTACCAAGATTTTGCCTCCCGATTGAGGTACCGGACAAACGTGAGAAGGTGCCGCCACACTGCAAAGACAGGAGAGGCTGAGCTCCGGGTATAAAGCACCCCCGGACAAGGTCTCTTGGAGAGCCGCTGTCCGGAGGTGACCAAACGTTCAAGAGAAAATCTCAATCAGATGCCGAGTTTGGCACGAAGCGCCTTTGGGATAGCATCCTTATGCACGGTAATGGAAATCGTCTTACCGGCCACAAAAGGCTTGGAGACATACCAGATGCCGTCATAACCTGTGGAAGTACCCCAAGAGTTCTTCACCATATAAAAAGGCTTGCCGTTTTGATCTTTGGCAGTCCCGTAAATGAGCATACCGTGGTCGTCGGTCGTGGAAAGGTCATCAAATCCTTGCTGACGATACTCCTGGGTCACATTGATTTCCGGAGCTTTGGGGTCATTGATCAGTTTTCCAAGGAGCATCCTGCGGTCAATCGCCGAACCGCCTACCCATTTTTCCATATCGGAGCCACGCGTGGAGGCTGCAGCTTCGGCATCGGGGAGAACGGCAAAACCGTTTCTCGAGAATCCCGGTTCACTCACGTCGGTACCCCATGCCACGGTGTATCCGGTCGCGATGGCGTTGTCGATCACATCCATAAATTCATCAATGGGAAGGTTATAGGACTCGCTGTGGCGCCAGTTGTCCGGTATTTCAAGGACAAAAGGTTTGTAGAAGGAGTGATGTGAGAAGGACGTGATGGAAACGTAGTTGTCGGCATCGAGTTTGAGGTACTTCGCAAAAGAAGCCGGGGTAAACTCTTTGCCGTCAAACTTGAATGTCTCAGGCACCTTTCCCAAATAGAGGGAGAACGGTGGTTGGCTTTCATCATCTCCTTAACCACGTTGTCGACGTAGCCTTTGGCCAAAGCTTCGAGCTCATTGTGGTTGTAGCGTTTATCGCCATTAACGAGACCTGTGTACTCTTCAAAAGGAACGACACCGTAGTTTTTGAGTACATAGATCACGTCATAAAAAGAGCCGCCTTGACCGAAATTGTTGTTGCCTTGGTAGCGGACATAGGCACGCGCCTTGTCTTTGTACCCCTGTGCGACGCTGTACAGTGGGGAGAGGAGTACCCGTTTGCCCGTGAGGCGGTAGACTTCGCTGTCCAAGAAGCCTGTGCCGCTAAAAGACCAGCAAGTCCCGGTCGAAGCTTGGTCTTGAACCGGAGAGATCTCAAGGACTTTTACAGGCGTAAATTTGTAGCTTTCTTTTTTTTCGTCTTGTGCAAGGGCACTTCCCGCGAAGAGTACAGCGGCAAACGCCACACCGATCAGGAATTTTTTGGGAGACTGTATCATTACTTTATCTTGGTATAAGGGTTAAAATGGTTTGGTATAAGTTCGTTTCAGTTAAGTGCCGAAAGCCCGAGTTCGTCCGAGATACGGGCAAGGTTGGCATTTTTGTGGGAGAGATAGCTGAGCTTCTCAGAGGGACTTTGGGGCAAAACCTCTTGATCACGCTTCACGGTCTTGACGTCTATTTGGAAAAGGTCATTCCGAAGCTCATTGGAGAGGAACCTCTTCATCCGGGGATATTCCTCCTCAATCTGCCGCTTGACGGTGTCCGAGTCCGCCAAGACCTCGAAGTGGTACGGATCGTCCGTCTCCTTCGGGTAGAACCTGAAGAGCTGCTCCTTCACGAGCATCTTTTGCTTCGGATCCAATCCATCGGCATACTTCTGCCAAGCCTTCTTAAGGTCTTCTATCTGAAAAGGGACGTCTCTCTCTCCGGGAGCCTCCTCCGTCTCCTCTTCTTCGTCCTCCTGTCCCCCTGATTTCCCGGTCATGACGTTAAAGCTCATGGAAGTCATGGCACGGCTTACACCCGGAGTGGGCTCGGGCTTAGGGGTTTGGATAGGTCTCGGAGTAACTGTTTTCGGGGTCGGTGCAGCTACCGGTGCGGGTTCGGGAGCGGCTGTTGCGGGAGCCTGTACAGGACGAGTGAGAGGCTTAGGCTCTGGCTCGGGAGCCGGCTTAGGGTCCTCGACCTGCGGAGTCCGGACGATCTCATCGAGTGGTATCGATAGCGGGCTCTCGGGGTTCTTCTCCGCCATCTTCAGGAGAGCCACTTCGAGGGCGAGGCGCTTCTCGCTGTTATTTTTGTACTGGGCTCCGAAGGCGGTACTTATCTTGAGGAACTCCCACAGGAGGCTGGTCTTGGCATATCCGCCTGCTTTTTGGAGCCGCTTCTTGGTCGAGTCCGGAGCCTCCACGAGGTCGATGGTCTCGGGGGATTGGGAGAGGAGGACGGTGCGGAGGAAGTTCGAGAACCCGCGCATAATGACATCTCCTTCGTAACCGCGTCCCAAGAGGCTGTCGACAAGCGTAAGCACCTTGGTATGTTTGCCTTGTAGGGTGTAGGCAAGGAGGGCAAAATACTCGTCCTCGTCAAGGAGATTGAGGTTACTTCGTACGCCGGCTTTGGTGATGATGCCGTTGCCAAACCCTGCGATCTGGTCAAACATACTCAGCGCGTCCCTCATTCCACCGTCGGCAGTCCCTGCAATCATCCTTAGGGCTTCGGGATCGGCTTCTATGTGCTCACTCTCGGCCACGTATGCCAGATGCCTCGCGATATCCTCCGGGGTGATACGGTTAAAGTCGTGCACCTGACACCGCGAAATAATCGTGGGCAGAACCTTATTTTTCTCCGTAGTGGCCAAGATAAAAATGGCGTGGGCAGGCGGCTCCTCGAGCGTCTTGAGGAACGCGTTAAAGGCACTCGAAGAGAGCATGTGGACTTCGTCTATGATATAGACCCGATACCTGCCGTCAGTGGGCGCGACATAGACCTGCTCGGTGATTTGGCGGATATTGTCCACCGAGTTATTGGATGCCGCGTCCAGCTCGAAGATGTTCATCGATCGGCCTTCGTTTGCGGCCTTACAGCTCTCACATTCATTGCACGCCTCTCCTTCCGGGGTTCTATTCTGACAGTTGATGGTCTTGGCAAAGATACGGGCGCACGAAGTCTTACCCACACCGCGCGGACCGCAGAAGAGGTATGCGTGAGAGAGCTTATTTTGGAGAATGGCATTCTTGAGGGTAGTGGTCAAAGCCTCCTGCCCCACGACACTTGCGAAGGTCGAAGGGCGGTACTTTCTTGCCGATACCACAAAGTCGCTCATAGACTGCTCTCGTCAAACTGGAGTGGCAACAGCGCCCTGCAGTCGGGCACCTTAGTCACTTTATTTTTGCCTGCCAAAAGCACGGGGAACCCCTCTCCGAAGCGTGTAGCCACTTCGATCATAACCTGCCTGCACCCTCCGCAAGGCGAAATGGCTTCGGTCTGGGTACCGTCCATGCCGTATGCGGCTATGGCCAGGAGTTCGACCGGATCATCCGGGTACCTGGCTCCCGCATAAAAGAGAGCCGTCCGCTCGGCACAAAGTCCGGACGGATAGGCGGCATTCTCTTGGTTGGATCCGATCACGACTTCTCCACTCTTGAGGAGGACGGCAGCTCCCACACTGAAGTGGGAATAAGGTGCGTAAGCGTGCTTGGCGGCTTCAAGTGCACGATTCACTAAGTCGGCATCGTTCGGCTCAAGCTCTTCGGGCTTAAAGGATTGCGTTTGTATGGTGATATTTTGTTCGATCATAAGCGATGGGGGACGTCCGTATCGTCCCCTTAAAGTTACGACTTTTTCTGCAAAGTATCACCCTAAAAATTTCACACGTACCGAGAGTTACCTCCCGGTACGTGTGACGATTCCATTTGGGTCAGACCAAAAAAAGTTTTTCGGTCTGTACCCTGGTCGGTTCAGCTTAGAGACACTCGAAGAGAGTCTTATCCGAACGCGTTACCAGCCGGATATGATTTCTTCGGCTATCTCCTTTTTGAGTCTTGACATCTCTTTATCTCTTTCTTTGAAGTAATTTTTTTCGGACAAAAGATTTAGAGATTTACTTACATTCAAGCTCGCTTTCAAAAGATCGGCAAGTAGACTGTTATCAGGCTCTTGTGTAACTTTTATCTGCAGGCTATCTTGAGAGAGATTTTCTACCTCCAAGGCAGCCACAAGTTCTTCGGCGTTCAGTTCTTCATCTTGAGACAAGTAGAGTTTGATCCGATTTCCGTCGACTGTGTAATGAAGTTGGTCTTCCGAAATTGCATTTTGGGAGAAAAAGGCTTTGCCATCTTCATTAAAGTCAATGGTGCCAAGAGCCACATAAGCAGAATCTATCGGTGTAATAATCCACTTTTGGGTGCAAAGTGCCGCAAGGTCAAAGGTCGCCTTTTCGGGATCAAAAGTATCTCCTTTTTTACATCCGGACAACGAGACAATAAGCATAGCGACAGCAAAGAGAAGGAAACTCTTAGGGTGTTTCATAATCGTGTTACCGTTATTAGTTTGGAAGAATCGTATATGCCTATAGTGAGCATGGGTCAAAATTCGTCCCAAGAGTGAATTTCCATCTTGTCGAGATCAATGGAGGTAAAGGCCTCTATGAAGCTCGCGGCAAGGCGGGCGTTCGTGATGAGCGAAGTATTGGTATCAATGGCCGCACGACGGAGCTTGTACCCGTTGGTGAGCTCGCCCGAAGTAAGATTTTTATTGATGTTCACCACGAGGTCGATTTTCTTGTCGTGTACGAGATCAAGCGCCTGAGGCGTACCTTCTTCGCTCGGCCAATAGCAGAGCGTATTTTCCACCCCGTTTTCAGTGAGAAACTTGGAGGTTCCTGCCGTAGCGTAGATGGTGAGACCTTTTTCCCGGAGCAAACGTGCCGACTCCAGAAGGGTTACCTTCTGCTTGGCTCCGCCCGTACTCATAAGGACTGCCCGCTCGGGAATCCGCTGCCCCACGGAGAGCATAGACTGCAAGATGGCTTCTTTTGAGTTAAAAGCGATACACCCGACTTCGCCCGTACTGGTCATATCCACACCGAGGACAGGGTCCGCTTGCTGGAGGCGGGAGAAAGAGAACTGTGAGGCTTTTACGCCCACGTAGTCGAGGTCAAAGACGCTCTTATTCGGCTGCTCGTAGGGTCGTTTGAGCATAATCTTCGTGGCAAGGTCGATGAGGTTCACTTTCAGCACCTTGCTCACGAAAGGAAACGAGCGGGAAGCCCGGAGGTTGCACTCGATGACCTTGATTTCGTTCCCTTTGGCGAGGTACTGGATATTGAATGGCCCGGAGATGTGGAGCGCACCCGCGATCTGCCGCGTGATGCGCTTAATGCGCCGGATGGTCTCGATATACAGTTTTTGTGCAGGGAACTGTATCGTCGCGTCACCCGAGTGCACACCCGCAAACTCGATATGCTCGCTGATGGCATACGCCACAAGCTCGCCTCCGTCGGCGACGGCATCCACTTCGATTTCCTTGGAGTCTTCGATGAACTTGGAGACAACGACAGGGTGTTTCTGAGATACGTTTGCAGCCAACTGAAGGAACCGCTTGAGCTCCTCGTCATTGGAGCAGACATTCATCGCCGCACCCGATAGGACATACGAGGGACGGACGAGTACCGGGTAGCCGACCTCTCCCACAAAGCTTTCGATATCGTCCAGAGTGGTAAGCTCCTTCCACGCGGGCTGATTGATGCCGAGGGTATCGCACATCTCGCTGAATTTGTTCCGGTCTTCGGCGCGGTCGATGTCCACGGCCTGTGTACCCAAAATCGGCGTACCGGCACCCGCGAGCTTGACGGCAAGGTTATTGGGGATCTGACCTCCCGTGGAGAGAATGACGCCATGGGGCTGCTCGAGATCCAGAATGTCCCGGACACGCTCGAAGGTCAGTTCATCAAAGTAGAGTCTGTCGGAGAGGTCGTAGTCGGTGGAGACCGTCTCGGGGTTGTAATTGATCATTATGGATCGGTAGCCCTCTTTCCGAATCGTCTGAAGTGCAGAGACCCCACACCAGTCGAACTCGACAGAGCTGCCTATGCGGTATGCACCCGAGCCGAGGACGACGACCGAATTCTTTCCGTCACGGAAATCTATGTCATGCTTGTCCCCGCCATAGGTCAGGTAGAGATAATTGGTCTTGGCGGGATACTCGGCAGCAAGGGTATCAATCTGCTTGACGACCGGAGTGATGCCCATCTTTTTCCTCATCTCCCGCACTTCCTCCATCCCGGCATCAAGGTCGGCTGCAGTCTGACCAAGGACGGCACGTGTGATCTGGAAATCGGAAAATCCCTGTCTCTTCGCTTTGTGGAGCAACTCCCGGGGAAGGTCACCGAGTACGTCGTAAGTTTCGAGCTCCTCCGCCGTGTCCATTATGGCGCGGAGCTTATGGAGGAAGAACTTGTCGATCTTAGTGAGGTCGTGGATCTGATCCACCGTGTAGCCTTTCCGGAACGCCTTACTGATGACAAAGATACGGTTATCCGTCGGCTGACGGAGCGCATGGTCGATGTCGGGGATGACGAGCTCTTTATTTTCCACGAACCCGTGCATGCCTTGGCCGATCATCCGTAGTCCTTTCTGGATTGCTTCCTCTATCGTACGACCCACGGACATAATCTCGCCGACACTTTTCATAGACGAACCGATTTCGCGGGATACGCCCTGGAACTTGGAGAGATCCCACCGCGGGATCTTGCAGACTACGTAGTCGAGAGCAGGCTCGAAGAAAGCGGAAGTAGTCTGTGTGACGGAGTTTTTCAGTTCAAAAAGACCGTATCCCATCCCGAGTTTGGCTGCCACAAAAGCGAGCGGATATCCGGTCGCCTTGGAGGCGAGAGCGGACGAACGCGAGAGACGCGCATTGACCTCGATGACACGGTAGTCCTCACTTTGCGTGTCGAGTGCGTACTGCACGTTGCACTCGCCGACAATACCGATGTGGCGGACGATCTTGATGGCAATCTCGCGCAGTTTTTGGTACTCGGAGTTTGAGAGGGTCTGGGATGGAGCCACGACGATACTCTCCCCGGTGTGTATTCCGAGGGGGTCGAAGTTTTCCATATTGCAGACCGTGATGCAGTTGTCGTATCGGTCGCGAACCACTTCGTACTCGATTTCCTTCCATCCGCGAAGGGACTTCTCCACGAGTACCTGTGGGGAGAAAGAGAACGCTTTCTCGCAAAGGGCGTCCAGCTCCTCTTCGTTGTCGCAAAAACCGCTGCCGAGTCCGCCGAGTGCGTAGGCCGCACGAATGATGACGGGGTACCCGAGGTGGGAAGCGGCCTGGCGTGCGCTCTCGATGTCGGTGCAGGCTTCGCTCGAAATGGTATGCACGCCTATCTCGTGCATTTTTTCGTTAAAGAGCTCTCGGTCTTCGGTGTCCATAATGGCCTGAACGGGGGTACCGAGTACGTCGATTCCGTACTTCCTAAGCGTCCCGTCACGGAAGAGTGCCACGCCGCAGTTCAAGGCCGTCTGCCCGCCAAAGGCGAGCATGATGCCGTCGGGGCGTTCTTTCGCAATGACACGGTGGATGAAATAGGGCGTGACGGGAAGGAAATATACGGTGTCCGCGATTCCTTCGGAGGTCTGGACGGTGGCGATATTGGGGTTGACGAGGACCGTGCGGATGCCTTCTTCTTTGAGCGCCTTGAGAGCTTGGGAGCCGGAGTAATCGAATTCGCCCGCCTCACCGATCTTGAGGGCTCCGGAGCCGAGGAGCAGGACTTTCTTGTATTTCTTCGTAATCATAATGCTTTTTCGCGCTTAGAGAAGGTTGATGAAGTCATCAAAAATAAACTCTGTGTCGGTAGGACCCGCGTGGTTCTCGGGGTGAAACTGCACAGAAAAGTACCTTCCCGACTCGTGGATCAGTCCCTCGTTGGAGCCGTCATTAAGGTTCTCGAAGTAGACGCTCCAATGCTCGGGGATGGTGGCGTTGTCGACGGCAAAGCCGTGGTTTTGGCTGGTGATAAAACAGCTGTTCGTCCCACACTTGCGCACCGGTTGGTTCACGGCCCGGTGACCAAACTTCATTTTCTTAACCTCAGCGCCTATGGCCAGAGCGAGAATCTGATTGCCCATACATATCCCCGCGAGTGGCTTCTCTCCTTTGTCCACAAAGTCGCGTACCCTGGTAATCAAAGGCAGGCACATATTGGGGTCACCGGGACCGTTGGAGATAAAAACGCCGTCGCAGTCCATCTGTGTAAAATCGTAGTCCCAAGGCACCATAGTGATGTTGATGTCACGCTTGAGGAACTCCCGGACGATGTTTTCTTTCACACCGCAGTCGACCAAAACAATCTTCTTGCCTTTCTTCTCGGGGAAGGTGACGACCTCTTTGGTGGAGACAAGGTCTACGAGGTTGATTTCGTCAAAGTTTCTGAACTCCGCTTCTTCTTCGCCTTCGACGACGATCTTGCCGATTACGGGACCAAAATCCCTAATGTGTTGCGTGAGTGCCCGGGTGTCCACTCCCGTAAGACCGGTGACACCGTACCTTTCGAGTCCATCGGAAAGCGACTCGACGGCATTCCAATGAGAGTACTTATCCGTATAGTCCGAGACAATGTACGCAAAAGGATAGAACTTCTTGCTCTCCCAAAAGCGAGAC
>SFHG01000066.1 GCA_004555765.1 Bacteroidales bacterium | reverse complement strand
GAGTGCCATCAAAATGGCACACATCTTCCCCACACATAAACGGGAATTGTGTGTGATTACATTCATGTTGGTTTGCCAAACAAATTGTGATTAGTAAATGGTCTTTAGCATTTAAATTTTCAAGTAGGATGAAGCCGAGATTAAGACAGCCGATACATCCAAGGTTTTTCTAAACGCGGCTAAAGTTACAAAATAACTTGGAGTTAGCCTTGGTATCTTAAAAGATTAGTACGGGATTATTGTCATTGCGTCCTATGGCACAAAAACTGATATTCGGATTCGTCTCAATCACTCAATCATCTCTGCGGTTGGATCTTTCTTTTTCGGTCTGTATCTCGTCATCACGAGATACAGACCGAAGTTATTGCCCCGGTACGGGTAAAAAACATTTTTTGCCCGATAGGTCCTGCCCTGTGGTGCCTCTTCCGCGATACAATTGGGAAGAGGGTGTGTCGAAAGTTAGTTTTCGACACACCCTCGATAGGATGAATGGTTAGATCCTGATATTGCCGGAAGCCTATGGCATTAGGTCGCCAAAGATCAGGCAAGCCTGCGGGCTCCGTCGCTGATGACCACTTCGTACACCTTCGGCGCGTGACCGAACTTAGCCGTGTACTTCTCCGTGGCTGCTTTCTCGAAAGCTTCGCGGAGGTCGTCTTTGACGAGGTTGATGGTGCAGCCGCCAAAACCGCCGCCCATCACGCGAGAGCCGGTGACCCCCATCTCACGGGCGAGGTCATTGAGGAAATCGAGCTCTTCGCAGCTCACCTCGTACTTTTTGCTCATACCGTGGTGCGTCTCGTACATCTTTTGCCCTACCGTCTCGTAGTCACCTCTCCGGAGCGCATCCGAGACCTCAAGGACACGAGCTACCTCTTCGATCACGTATTCGGCGCGGAGTGCATCCTCTGCGGAGACTTCCCCACGCACTTCGTCGAGCATCCCCGGGTCAGCGTCGCGGAGGAATTCCACTTCCGGATGGTGCTTCTTAATGGCCGCCACCACGTTCTCGCAGGACTTCCGGCGGGCATTGTAGGCGCTGGACGCGAGTTCGTGCTTGACCATGGAGTCAAGAAGAATGAGGCTGTAGCCTTTTGGGTTAAAGGGAAAGTACTCGAATTCGTTCGTCTTGCAGTCGAGGCGGACGATGTGTCCGTCTTTGCCGTGGAGGGAGGCAAATTGATCCATGATGCCGCAATTGACGCCGATGTAGTTCCACTCGGTTTTTTGACCTACGTACACGAGGTCGAATTTTCCCACCTTCCCGTCGCCAAAGAAGTCGTTCAGAGCCGTGCCAAAGCAACTCTCAAGAGCCGCGGACGAACTCATGCCGGCACCGAGGGGTACGTCCCCCATAAAGGCACAATCAAATCCACCACACTTCACGCCTTGCTGCTTATCGAGTTCACGCACCACGCCGAAGATGTAATTGGCCCACATCTCTTTGGGGCGATCTCCTTCGGTGAGCCCAAAGGAGGCTTTTTCTCCAAGGTCGGCGGCATAGGCGTTGACACGGTCGGTACCGTTGGGACGGATGGCCGCGATGATGCCTTTGTCCACGGCACCGGGGAAGACGAAACCGCCATTGTAGTCGGTGTGTTCCCCAATCACGTTGATGCGCCCGGGGGCAAAGTAGATGGCAAGACCTTCTCCCGGAGAGCCGAAAGCTTCGGTGTATTTTGTTCGAATGGTATCGGTTGAAATCATATTGGGTATAAAAGCTTGGAATTAGTTTTTGGACACAGTCTGAGCGTGACGAGAGCCCACCAGTGCGTAAAAGAGAATGTATGCTGCGCAGAAGAGGACTACCCAGTAGCTTGTGAGATAGTTCGTAGCATCAGCCACAGCACCTTGGATCGCGAGCATCACCGCGCACCCAAAAACCATAGTCATAAAGATGCCCGAAGCGATGGCGGTGTACTTACCGAGACCTTCGACTGCGAGGTTAAAGATACCGCCCCACATCACGCTCGTGGTGAGACCTACGAGGAGGAAGAAGAACATCCCGATGGGGATTTCTGCCCAGATTACACTGAGATTAGCCCAGTCGATACCCGGGACTTGGACGGTCGTGGTCTCCGGAGAGAACATCCCTGCGAGCACCAGGACGACGCACAGCGATGCCACAATCGTGATGAGCGTGCGGGCAGACACTTTTCCGCCGATGACACCGCCCACGAAGCGACCGATGAGCATCATAAACCAGTACACGGCCACGATAAGTCCCACGATCTGGGCATCCATACCCATACCTCCTGCTTCAGGAGTGGCGGTGAGGTACTGCATCATATAGGTAGGCGTACCGACTTCGATACCCATATAGAGGAAGATCGCAAGGGCACCAAGCGTAAAGTGACGGTGTTTGAGCGCACCGGATATGAGCGAAGTGTCCACGGGAGCCTGCTCGGGCTCTTCGATACGGGTGAATAGAATCACGATGAAGCCTATGACAAAGACACCGAGGGCGATCATCAGCGCGGGAGTCGCATCAGAGATGTGCGCCTTCGTCGCGTCCCCGATAAGCGCACCCATGAGGATATATGCGGCTACGGCTGCAGCACTATTGAAGACCCCACCAATCTGGATGAATTGGTTGCCTTTGTTCCCGCCTCCGCCGAGCTGATTGAGCATGGGATTCACGACCGTATTAAGGATGCACATAGTGAAGCCGGCCACGAAGGCGCCGATAAGGTAGACGAGGAAAGCGGCTTCTTTGCCCACGTGTCCGCTGCCCCACTGAATGAGGATGCCGATGATCCCGATCACGAGACCAATGAGGGCAGTCTTTTTGTAGCCATATTTGCTCACAAGCATACCGGCGGGGATGCCCATCACGAGGTAGGCGATAAAGTTACCGTAGTTCCCAATCTGTGCGAGCACGTTAGAGGCGCCGAAATCGTTCTTGACGATGACCGCCATAGGCGAACAGATATTCGTCACGAAGGCAATCATGGCAAAGAGGGCAATCATCACGATAATCGCACCCCACTGTTTCTTTTGATTCATAGATAAAATGGTCTGTATGATTAGAAATACTTAATGTGTACAACGTTTACTCTACGCTCTCGCTCACACTGAAGCGGAAAGCGGTACGGCTCCTAAAGGTCTCACCGGGACGGAGTACCGCCGAGGGGTAATCGGGGCGGTTGGGCGTGTCGGGATAGTGCTGTGTCTCGAAGCAGACCGCCGAACGCGCGGGATACCGGCTGTCTCCTTTGCCACGCATATTGCCGCTCATCCAATTGCCCGTATAGACCTGCATCCCGGGTTCTGTGGTCATTACATCAAGGCGTATACCTGTCCGCGGAGAGAGGCACGAAGCGGCAAGCGTGTATGCACCCGCTTCTTTGTCCAAGACGAACGTGTGGTCGTATCCCCTTGCCCACGAGAGTTGGTCGATGTCTGTGTCTATCCTCTCTCCTATCGTATGCGGAGCAAGAAAGTCGAAAGGCGTACCTTTTACCTCTGCCGGAGCTTCGCGGAAAGGAATCGCAGTCTCATTGGTGGGTAGGTAATGCGAGGCGTATATCTTGAGGATGTGATCGTGTACGGTGGGATCGCCTTCACCATTAAGGTTGAAGTAAGAGTGGTTGGTGAGGTTAATCACCGTGGGCTTGGTGGTCGTTGCTTCGTAAGCTATTTCGAGCGCACCGTCCTTGAGGGTGTAGGTCACTAAAGCGTGCACTTCTCCCGGGAATCCTTCGTCCCCATCGGGCGAAGTGAGAGACAATACAAGCGAATCTGCCGTCTGCTTCTCTATATCCCAGACCATAGCGTTCCAGCCTTTTACCCCGCCGTGTAGCGAGTTGGGACCGTTGTTGATGTGGAGCCGATAGGTTTCTCCGTCGATCTTGAAAACTCCGCCTGCAATGCGGTTACCGTATCTCCCGATGAGAGAGCCGAAATACTGCTCTTCGCTCCGATAGTAATCGTCGAATGTGTCGTGTCCCAAGACCACGTCCACGGGTTTGCCGTCTCTGTCCGGAGTGACGAGAGTGACTATCTTTCCGCCGTAGTTGGTGATGTCTGCCTGCAAGTTGCGACCATCCGAGAGGCGAATCAGCTTCACCTCTTTCCCGTCAACAATCTTACTAAAGTCAGCTTCCTTTAAGATCTCGGATTGTGGGTATCTATTCATAAATATGTCGAAAATGTGGATGCCATAGATAAAAGGACGGACTCAGTCATCCTCCCATTTGCACTCAAAGATACCTAATAAAATTATTAACACGTTACATTTGAAAGAAAAGCAGAATAGATATGCCGGGATGAACAACGTTGTGTAAGTATATGCAGGGCTCGGTGTCCTATGTCCTCCTGATTCGTGCGGGGAGAAGCGGAGGGTATGCCTATTCAGCTCCCCATATCTGCGGAATCGAGGTCTCTTGATTAATCCGACGACATCATCAAGAAATGGGTACCTTTAGAGATGTGGAGCCGGGTGCCGATTTCCGGGTACAGCTCCCATTTAGGATAAAATGCTATGCATAATAAACTGGTTGATGTGCGGGCACTCGTCCGCAATAGATATAAGGGCTGGGTACCCGGGGTCGTACTCGGTCTCCTTGAGAAGTTGGTCCGACAGGACGAACTGAACCGCTTGATGCAACTTCAGGACTACGTGGACGGTGTGGATATGTCCAACCGGCTTTTGGAGGCACTAAGTCTCTCCGTCACACTTGTAGGCAAAGAGCGTCTGCCTTCCCCGGACGAAAGAGTTATTTTTGCTTGCAACCACCCTCTCGGAGGTGCGGACGGCATTGTACTCACGGCCGTCTTGGGAAACTTGTACCGCAAGAAGTTTCACGTTATGGTCACCGACCTTTTGATGCAGGTTTGGCAAATGTCGGATGTCTTCGTCCCCATCAATCAATACGGATCCCAGTCCCGCAATAGCCAGAAGTCACTCGCGGAGGCTCTTGAGGGCGACGCGCAAGTTCTTACGTTTCCGTCCGGTGCAGTGAGCCGTGTGTCTGAGTCCGGACGCATAGAAGATCGCGAATGGAGGCCAAGCTTTGCCAAACTTGCACGGCGCTACGAGCGCGACATCGTCCCCCTCTTCTTTGAGGGACAAAATAGCAAGAGTTTTTACCGCACAGAGCAGATCAGATCCGCACTCGGCATCAAATTCAACATCGGCACGGTTCTTTTGCCAAAAGAATTTTTAGGAGCAAAGGGCAAACACTTCAAGATATACGTGGGCGAGAGAGTGCCCTTCTCGGAAGTACCCGTAGGATCGGACGTGAAAAGCTTTGCATCGGAGTTGCACGACTTGATCTACACTTTTCCCCGTCTCTACGGAGGAGAAAAAGCGGAGTCCTTCCGACCTGTGATACAAGGCCGGTAGTGCCATCCTGCGTATAGAGAGGGGCGTCGGAATGGGTCACAAGACGATCAAAGGCGGACTGTTGCCCGGCGGGCGTCTTCGTATGGAGAAGCTATCCCAAATGGTGCAAGCCGGCAGATTAGAATCTTCGGATCCGTTACCCACCGTCTTAACAGCTTCGGCAAGAGGAAAGAAGTGTTCCTTTTAATGAAAGACAAGCCCCGCGACCTCATAAAACCGGTCGTCATCGTGGATCCATCGCTATCCAAGTAGGTGATTCATTCGCCGACGGACAGGACGGGGTGTGTAGGGAGGTGCAGGGCGTCCCCCGCGCCCCTTTTCCCTTCGCAATCTCTGCGGAGGATGAGCCCTGTGTCTCCGAACTGCCAACTAAACAGGGTACGGACCGAGACAAAATTTTTGGTCTGTATCTTTTTTATTTCCGGGCCTAACCGAAAAACTTTTTTCGACCTGTACCCCTCTAAGTCAGGCTCCGATGTCTTCGAGGTCGACGAGCTTATTCATGATGGCATAGACGGTGAGACCTGCGGGAGAGTGGATATCGAGCTTCCGGGCGATGTTTTTGCGGTGGGTGATGACGGTGTGCGTGGAGATGAAGAGTTGTGCGGCGATTTCCTTATTGGTAAGCCCCTTTACGACATAGATGATGACCTCTTTCTCGCGTGCGGTGAGGGTTTCCTCCGCTTCGTCTTCGCCATCGTTTCCGGCAAGCAGTTCTTCGATGGTTTGGGCGATGTCGCCGGCACTCTCGGAGAGCGTGAGCTTGGCGTCGTAGTTTTTGAGATACTCCGTTTCGGCCGTGGTGATGCAACAAGCCGCGTATTTGATACCCTGCATCTGAACCTCCTCTTTGAAAAGCGGTAGAAGGGGATCGCTGATGAGGATAGGTGAAGTGACGACGAGGGCGGGATCCGTCTCCCTAATTATGGTCTTGAGGTTATAGAAATCGTCCGTCTCCCGGAGTACAATCCTGTCGGTGGCGGAAAGCTGCGGAAGGGCTTCGCGGATGGCGGCAGAGGCTCCTTTGTAGGGAAGGGCGGACAGTACGGTAAGGTTAGTTTTCATAGTCTCGTATCCTGAGGAGTGCCACTAAGCAGCTCTTTCTCGAGGTGCTGAATGGCGGGGATAAAGAGCCGGTCTTCAATGTCGTTGTGCGTGCGGAGCTCTTGGCCGCAGGCATAGAGTTCGTGAAGCAGATTGCTGAGGTCGGGATTGAAGTCTCCTGTGTAGTATTTGATGAGTATCTTTTTGAGTTCGAGCATCTTCATCTCCACTTGGTCGTGTTTCTTTTCAAATATGGAGATGGAGTAATTTTTGCCGGGGTTCCCTTCGAGCAGTCCGCTGACATAGGGAAAAACGATATCGTTTTCGTAGTCCATGTGGCGGTGTACCTCTTCGGAGTATTCGTCAAAAAAGCGCCTGATGACAACCTTGACTTCGCGCGAGGCTCCTTTGAGTGTCTCGTCCATCTTGGCACCGATTTGCGGGAGCCGGTAGTCTAAGAAATAGGTGTGCGAATTGCGGAGAAAGCGGATGATGAGTGAGAGATCGAGGGAGGCTATGGAAGCCGGAGATGTCCTGCCGTCCTCTTCGAGAATGAATCGGACAAGGGAGAGAAAACTGTCGAGGTCGATGTGCTGCTCCTTGCAGACCTCCTCCACCGTCTTTTCTGCAATGCCGAGATGCATTCCGAGGTTAAAGAAGAGGAGAAAGATATTGAAGTGGTCGCTCAAGAGATCGGCCATCTTGGAGGCGGGGGTGTAGTGACTTTTGGGTATCATAAAAAAGCGGCATAGGGTTACGTGTGTTTTAGGGGAAGCAAGGCGGCAGGGGAAATAAAGCCCGAACTTAAGACCTTTGCATAACACCCCATCTGCTGCGTTACTATCGGCATTCGGGCTTGGTCGTGTACAGTGAGTATACTCCCGCCGCCCTCAGCCTCAGTGTCTTGCATCTGAGGCATTCTGCAAAGTCTCACACGAAAAACCGACATTTTTTCGTGTCCGAACCCTCTTTCAAGGGGCTCAACCAACCTTACTACTGCCAAAATTACCAAGAAACTGCCGAATAGAAGGAGTCCCGGACACCGGAATGTACTTTTGTGCCATAGGACGCAATGACAATAATCCCGTACTAATCTTTTAAGCTACCAAGGCTAACTCCAAGTTATTTTGTAACTTTAGTCGCGTTTAGAAAAACCTTGGATGTATCGGCTGTCTTAATCTCGGCTTCATCCTACTTGAAAATTTAAATGCTAAAGACCATTTCCTAATCACAATTTGTTTGGCAAACCAACATGAATGTAATCACACACAATTCCCGTTTATGTGTGGGGAAGATGTGTGCCATTTTGATGGCACTCTTCCT
>SFHG01000065.1 GCA_004555765.1 Bacteroidales bacterium | reverse complement strand
GAGCCGAACCTCGGGCACCGCCTCCTCGCAGAGTTGGAGAAAGATTACGAAGTGGTTATTTTGACCCAAAATATAGACGACCTTCACGAGAGAGCGGGGAGCAGCAATGTACTCCACTTGCATGGCGAACTGATGAAGGCCTGCACCATGGAGCGACCGGATCTGCCTATCCCGCTTCCAAATGACACGCTTGAGATAAACCCCGGAGACAAGGACGAAAGTGGGCACCTTTTGAGACCCTTTATTGTCTACTTCGGGGAAGATGTCCCGAACTACACCAAGGCCATGAAGGAAACCGAAAAGGCAGACCTATTTGTCGTCATCGGCTCAAGCCTCAACGTCTATCCCGTGGCAGGCCTCCTTTATTATGTCCCGGATGGAGCTCCTTGCTACGTCATAGACCCCAAGCCCGTCCAGTCCCCTTATCGAAAATTCGAGCAGATACAGCTGTCTGCCTCTGAGGGAATGACCGTCCTTATCAAGAGACTCAGATCATGACCCGGATAATGCAGTGGGACAAGCTCATCAGCGACACCCGTTTCGGACTGGAAGCGTATGCCCCGACACAAACCAACCGTACGGACTTTCAGCGCGATTACGACCGACTGATTTTTTCTCCCCCATTCAGACGACTGCAAAATAAGACGCAGGTATTTCCCCTACCGGGGAGGATCTTTGTCCACAATAGGCTTACCCACTCCCTTGAGGTAAGCTGCCTCGGGCGCTCCCTCGGGAACGAGATCGGTCGGTATCTCAAAGACCGTGACCCGTCTCTGTGGTTCGACTACTCGGACATCGGCTCGATCGTCTCAGCCGCCTGCATCGCTCACGATATGGGCAATCCCCCATTCGGTCACGCGGGGGAGAGAGCGATCACGGCCTATTTTATAGAGGGTAAAGGGAAACGGTTTGAAAAGGAAGTACGCGACGAGGGCGGTCGGTGGGAAGACTTCTCCGCCTTTGAAGGCAACGCCAACGCTTTCCGCCTCCTCACCCATGCTTTTAAAGGGAGACGGGAAGGCGGTTTCGTCCTCACTTATCCCACGCTTGCCTCAGTGGTCAAGTATCCTTATTCTTCGCTCTCGAGCGGAGGATACGGGAAGTTCGGCTTCTTTAAGACCGAAGAAGAGTCTTACCGGAAAGTGGCAGAAGCGCTCGGGATCTTGAAGCTCTCCGGAGATGGCGAACCCGTGAAATATGCCCGCCACCCCTTGGTGTACCTCGTCGAGGCTGCCGATGACATCTGCTACCAGATTATGGACCTCGAAGATGCGTTCAAGATGAAGATCCTTTCCTTCAAGGAGGTAGAGGAATTGTTGCTCGGATTCCTGACGGAAGAAGAAAAAGTCTTGACCAAGGACAGCCATCCGGAGGTCACGGACATCAATGAGAAAGTGGCCTACTACCGGTCCAAAGTCATCAATACCCTTGTCCTTGCTTCGGTACGCGTCTTCCTGGAGCACGAAGACGAAATCCTCTCCGGCACGATGCAGACCTCTCTCGTCGAATCGTTTCCCAAGAGCCTCTATGAGGCCTACCATGAGGCCCGGGGTGTGGCTTTCGAGAAAATTTACTTTGCCAAAGAAGTGCTGGACATTGAGTTCGCGGGCTTCCGCATCTTCGAGTACATCCTCGACACGCTTATAGAGGCGCAGTTGCACCCCGATCGGAAGTATTCGGAGCTTTGGTTCAAGCGCATCCCCGAGCAATACAGTATGCACGAACCTACCCTCTATGGGAAGATCCAGTCGGCTTTGGACTATATCAGCGGCATGACGGACGTGTACGCGCTTGATCTTTACCGTAAGTTTACCGGAATGAGCATTCCCGCAATATGACAGGAACAGAGGCCTTTGAAGGCAAAAAAGTACACTTCAGCACCTTGGGGTGCAAACTCAATTTCGCCGAAACCTCTCACCTTGGGAGGCTTCTAACCCGCGACTTGGGTATGGAAGTGGCAGAAAAGGGCGAAGAAGCGGATTTCTGCCTCGTCAACACCTGCTCCGTAACCGAGATGGCGGACAAAAAGAGCCGGCAGCTCATCCACCGCCTGCACAGGGAGAACCCCCGGGCACGCATCATCGTCACCGGATGCTATGCCCAGTTGAAACCCGGGGAAATCTCCAAAATCGACGGCGTGGATCTCGTACTCGGAGCAGCGCAGAAAGGAGACCTCGTCAAGTACCTCTTGATGATCGAAAAAGGCGAGCTCCCATTTGACCAGCACGTCCTCACCACACCGATAGGGGAAGCGGACACTTTCGTTCCTTCTGTCTCAGCGGAGGGACGCACGCGCCATTTCCTGAAAGTGCAGGACGGGTGCGACTATAGGTGCAGCTACTGCACCATCCCCAAAGCGAGAGGCAAGAGCCGTAACGGCTCTATCGCCGACCTCGTAGATCAAGCGCGAGGGGTAGCGAAAGAGGGCGGTAAGGAGATCGTGCTCACGGGCGTAAACGTAGGGGACTTCGGCAAGTCCACGGGCGACACTTTCCTTGACCTTATCCGCGCCCTCGACGAAGTGGAGGGCATAGAGCGCTACCGGATCTCTTCCATCGAGCCGAACCTGCTCACCCCTGAGATAATCGATTTCGTCTCCACTTCCCGCCGTTTTGCCCCTCACTTCCACATCCCCCTGCAATCGGGGTCAAATGAAGTGCTCGGCTTGATGCGCCGGAGATACCGCAGAGAGGTCTTCGAGGAAAAAATCCGCCTCATCAAAGGGGCTATGCCTGAGGCCTTCATCGGTGTGGATGTCATAGTGGGTGCAAGGGGAGAGACGGAGGACTGCTTCGAAGACAGTCGGGCATTCATCGACTCGCTACCCGTCACAAAACTGCACGTCTTCCCCTACTCCGAACGTCCCGGCACTGATGCGCTCGCCATCCCCCACTCTGTTTCTCAAGAAGAGAAGCACAGGCGCAGCCACATTCTCCTAGATATCAGCGAGAAAAAACATCTCGACTTCATCGGCAGTCAAATGGGATCGGCACACAAAGTGCTGTGGGAGCACGCGGTAAAAGACGGGCAAATGTACGGTTTTACGGAAAACTACGTCCGAATCCGCCACTCTGAGATAAACGATCTTCTCGGAGGCATCACGCCGGTTCGTCTTACCGGGATGGCAGAAGAAGCCGAAGTGGCCACTGCCGAGATACTGCCCTTTTGAAGTGCGTTTTATCAGAGCGACCTGTCTCCTATGCAAACCCCGATGCCGAGAGCACCAAAATCTTGGTCTGTATCTCAAGATCTCCCCGGTCTGTACCTCGACGGCATCGCGGTACGTACGAGGATTCTCTCCCGGTCTGTATCTCTTTTTTTGACTCTTCCCTAAAATGAGCGACAAACGTACGTTTACCGGTAACCTGCTTTACGGATTGATGCACCTCATCGGTCTGCTCCCGGCGTGGTGGCACTATCTATGGTCAGATGTGGCGGCTTTTCTGCTCCGGAAAGTATTCCGCTACCGTCTTGACACGGTGCGCGGTCAGCTGACGAGGGTGTTCGGGAAAGAGGGCAAAAAATACATCAAGCCCTTTTACCGCCATCTTGCCGACTTGGCAGTGGAGTACTTTATGCTCGCAGGTTTTGACGAAAAGGGCTTTGCCGAACACGCCGTGGTAACCAATCCCGAAATTTTCGGGGAGTTGCACCGCGAAGGACACCATAATCTCTTTCTTCTAATCGGACACCTGGGCAACTGGGAGTACTACACGGGCTTCAATCTCTTTTGCGACACCGAGTTCAACGTCCTCTACAAGCGCCAACACGGAGTGGGCAATGAGGTCTTCAGTCGTCTGAGAAGCAAGTTCGGAAGCCGCCTTTTAGACAAAAACGAAGCGGGATCGTACATTGTCTCTCACAGAAGAGACCCCATAAACCGCACCTACATCTTCGCAGCCGACCAAGAGCCTCCGTATGGCAGCATCAACCTCTATACACGCTTTTTGGGACAACCCACAGCGACGTTCACGGGAGCCGAAAGACTGGCATCCGCACTAAGCGCCCCCGTCATCTACACCCATTCCCGTCAGACAAAACGCGGACACTACGAGGTCACGCTCGAACTCATCACCAAAGATGCCTCTTCCCTTGCCAAAGGGGATCTGTCCATCAAGTATATGGAACTGCTCGAAAAAGACATCCTTATGGCACCGGAACAGTGGCTCTGGAGCCACAAACGCTGGAAACACACCCTCGAGTGGCGCAAAGCCAACGACCCGAATTTCGACCGCCAAAACATCCGCATAAACCTCTGACCTATGGAGACCAAGAAAACCGCCGTCATCATCCTCTCCTGGAATGCCCTTCCGCTTCTCGAAGAGTACCTGCCGACCGTGGTGCAAAGTATTCCTCCGGAAGAAGCCGACATCCTGCTCGCCGATAACGGCAGCACCGATGGCTCGGCAGACTTTGCCCGAAGTCTCGGCGTCGAGGTCATCTCGTTGGAGCAAAACTTCGGATTCGCAGAGGGGTACAATCGTGCCATCAAGGGGCTTTGGGACAGTGGTCGAAGATACCCCTACACGTTGCTCCTCAATAACGACGTCCGCGTCCAAGGACACTGGCTCGAACCGCTCGTGTGGCAACTCGACCAAAACCCCGCAACCGTCGCTGTCCAGCCTGCGATTCTCTCCGACCGCGACCACAATCTCTTCGAGTACGCCGGAGCGATGGGCGGGTATTTGGATCTACTGGGGTACCCATTCTGTCGGGGTCGTATCTTTGGGACAATAGAACCCTTTCAGACCGACGGGAAACCCACTTACCGCATTTATCCGACACCTGTCTTTTGGGTGACAGGCGCCTGTATGCTTATCCGCACGGAAGCCTACATCGCCGCAGGCGGGTTTGACGCCTCTTTTTTTGCGCATCAGGAGGAGATTGACCTCGCTTGGCGCCTGCACCGCAAAGGGTTCAGTATGGCAGTCGTTCCCTCGAGTGTCGTCTACCACCTTGGTGGCGGTACGCTCAGCAGCTGCAATCCGCATAAGACCTTCCTTAATTTCCGCAATAACCTCCTTATGCTCCGGAAGAATCTCCCGTCGGGTTACGGCATAAGGAGTCTTACGCTCATTGTACGGTTCTTCCTCGACTTTGTGGCCGCACTATCTTTTCTGCCCCATAGGAACGGACCGAAAGAAGCACTGGCAGTGGCAAAGGCGTGGCGGGCGAACCTCAAGACACGCGTCCCTCGTACCAAAGAAGACGAAGAGGGCAAGCGACAAGCCTACGGAAAACTGTACCCGCATTCGCTTTTAGTCCGTTACCACCTCTTTGGAGAAAAGACCTACTCCCGACTCAAACCATGACACTCCGCACCCTTTTCCTCCTACTCTCAACCGCTTTCCTCCTCGTCTCCTGCTCGGACGACGGATCAAATAAAGATGCCGAAGCGCTCCTCTCCGAAGCCCGGACACTCTCCACTTCCGACAATCGGGCGGATCAGGAGAGAGCCGTTTTTCTCTTCGACAGCCTTCATAAAGCCTACCCCACCGAAGTCTCGCTCAGAAAGGAGGCCATTTATCTCTCGCGGCAATTACGTCTGAAGATGAGTGAAGCGGACTCCGCAGACTTTGCCGATCGATATGCGACAGACTCCGCACTCTTAGTTCGGATGGATCCGCTTTTCGTCCGCTCCAAGCACCCGACACTGCCCGACGACGAAACGGTGATGCGGTACCGGGGGTATGAACCTCAAGATGCCCGGGGCGAACTCTTTCTGGACATACTCCTCAGGCACGACGCAAGTCTGCAGATCGTCGTCGGCACTACCGGCGACCGTCCGGTGCGCTTCACGAGCGTAAAAGTGGAAGTCCCGGAGACCGGGGCGTATGAAGTGAGCGACACTATACCCATTAGCGACAAAGGACGCAACTACCTCTTCTCTTCCGGCGGTCAGACACGCCTGCGTCTTACTCTTTCCCTTGCAGGCTCCGAGAGAATTGCTTCCTTCATCGCGCTGAAAGCCCCCGAAAAAAAGTCCCTGACTTTATCGCTGATGCGGGACGGCAAAGAGGTCCAAAAGTTTGCCCTCACTCCGTCGCAGACCGAGACCGTCACCGAGACCTACCGCTTTTATGCCACGTATGTAGAGCTGAAAAACCTTGAGGAGCGCATGCAGCGCCACGCACTTTACCGCAGTCATCTCCGCACGGATAGATAGAAACCGAAAGCGACGAACCCCATACAAAAAGGATTCGTCGCTTTCTTAATACCACTATTGAGGAGTAATCAGCGGGCGTGCTTGATGAAAGTCCCGTCGTCGAGCTCATCAAAAGCTTTCATCAGCTCTTCCCGGGTATTCATCACGATGGGACCGCCCCACGCAATCGGTTCTTTGAGGGGCTTGCCGGAGAGCAAGATTAGTCGTGCGCCGTCTTCCCCTGCCTTAAACACGACTTCGTCCCTGTCTTCTGCGGACTCTGTCGACGGTTTGAAGAGTACGGCAGCACCTTTCTTTTCAAAATCGTCCAGAGTATCATTCACGGCGAGCGTGCCATCGAGGAGGTAAACGAAGAGGGTCTCGTCATTGGGCGTACCCTCAAACGTGAACTCCCTATCCGGCGCAAGTTCGAAATCGATATATGTCACATCCACATACTTAGGCACGAAGTACCCTTTGGTCTCTTTATAGCTGCCGGAGAGGACACGCACGACCGCTCCGTCTTCTTGGACTACAGGGATGTCCTTTGCATGAAGGTCTCCATAGGCGGGATCCGCCATCTTGTCTTTCTTAGGCAGATTGACCCAAAGCTGAGCTCCGAGCATCCGCTCGGAAGCACTCGGCATCTCCTGATGAATGATGCCGTTGCCTGCCGTCATCCACTGGCAGTCGCCATCCGAGATGACCCCTTTGTTACCCATAGAATCTTGGTGCTCCATACTGCCGCTCACGAGATAGGTGACCGTCTCTATCCCCCGGTGCGGGTGAAAAGGGAACCCCTTGATGTAATCTTCGGGATTCGTGGAGTCGAACCCGTCGAGCATCAAGAACGGATCAAAGTCATACATCGTTTGGTTGCCGAGGACACGGGTCAAGTGAACACCGGCTCCATCTATGGCGTGAGAACCTCTTACAATCTTTGTCGCTTTACGCTTTCTCATAAAAACAGGACTTGTTTAAAAATACGGAATCGGGATAACAAAGGGACTCCTCTGTGCTCCTTTCTTCTATATAAATACCCGTAACTTTCGATTTTGTTCAAAAAGACAAATTCCGTACCTCTTTGATGTCGATTTCATACGGACATAGGCCGGGAAATGGTACAGACCGTCACTACTGAAAGGTACGGACCCAAAATAAATTCTTGGCCCGTACCTCATCCCTTTGGAGGAGGAATCCGCATTTTGCCCGGCATCAAAGGCAAAAAAAAGGAAGAAATGGACGCGGAAACGCTCATTTAAGCACAAAGTGAGCAAAAAGCAGCCCGATATACACTATTTTTTGCTACTTTTGTTCTTGAAGTCAAGTACTGTTACATTATGATACCGGACTCAAGCATCCTCCTCATAGGAGGATTGCCGACTATCCCACCAGAATTAATTAAGACATCTGACCCGACCAAAACAAGGACATAGCGAGAATTCGCCATTATGAAGAAGGAAAAATTCAACGACATTTACAGAGAAGCGTTTCGCGAATATTGGGCAATACCGGCCTTTACAAATTACGATACTGCCGAGACATTCAGTTACGCAGACTTTGCCAGAGGAGTGGCAAAAGTGCATCTGATTCTTGAGCAACTCGGTGTTGGTCGTGGCGACAAAGTCTCACTGATCGGTCGAGATTGTGCCGAGTGGTGTATGGTATGGGTCGGAGTCGTAACTTACGGTGCGGTAATCGTCCCCATACTGCCCGACTTCCATGAGGACGACATCAATAACATCATCAATCACAGCGACTCTGTAGTCGTCTTTGCCGGAGTCGCATACGCCAAGATGTTACACCCGGAGCAGATGCCCCTCGTACGTGCCACCCTCCGGATAAAAGACCTTGAGGTTCTAAAAGACTACACCTCGGACG
>SFHG01000064.1 GCA_004555765.1 Bacteroidales bacterium | reverse complement strand
AAAAAAATACGGAACTTCAATGTTCCGTATTTTTTTATGCGTTATTTCTTTATTTCGTTATTCGTCATGTACGAATTAAGCAGTGACAGCATCATCAAGGATGCTAAAGCCAAGTGATTTAATATCCTTATCAAATCCGTGAACCGTATCCAATGCCACATCATCAGGTGTAAAGGAACGTCGGTCATTATACTTTTGTAAAATAACCGGAGGAACTGTGATAATATCCACTCCTAATTGTTCAGCCTGGGTAATATTGTAAACTTCCCGTGTAGAAGCCCATAAGGTTTGAACATTATCAAAGTCACTGACCATGTTCACAGTGTTCTTAACAAAAGCGATTGGATCAGCGCCAGTATCCGCAACTCGTCCAACAAATAAGGAAACAAATGCAGGAGTAGTTGGGCACAATGCCGCTAATGCAGCTTGCACTTGTAATTCAGTAGTAATTGCTGTGACATTGACTTTAATGCCTTGAGACGACAATTCATGAATTAGGTCAGTATTATAGTTCCCCTTTAAATCGATAATAGGGATCTTTACATAAACATTAGTTCCCAAGTCTGCAAGAATCTTTGCTTCTTTTGCCATCACGTCAGCTGTTTGACCAAAAACTTCAAATGAAACACAGTAATCAGGAAATTCCTTCATTACTTGTTTAGCAAACTTTAAGTAATTAGTTACTCCAGCTTTTTTCATTAACGATGGATTTGTTGTGAATCCACTTAAATAGTCATTATGCGCCATTTGACGCATGGCATTAATTTCTGCTCCATCAGAATAAATTTTAATGGAATATTGATTTTGCATTTCGATTGGTTCCTTTCACAAATTAAAACTATACCAATTAATATTTTTTCAATCCACGTTGCCTATATTGCCATGTGGGAAATTAATCGTCAAGAGTTTTTTCACAAAGAAAATCGACAATTCAATTGTCAAACATTATCATTTTAAAATCTGTGCAACCGTGTGTACATAAGGAATTACATGTAATCAATTAAATGGTTAACGTTTAGCAATTATCCTTATTTTTTCACAAAATACATATTCACATCCCATTACATATGCTAATTGCAGATATTCACGCACGTGAGATTCTTGATTCTCGCGGTAATCCTACGGTAGAAGTAGAAGTTCTCCTCGAATCCGGTGCCTTCGGTCGTGCAGCTGTCCCCAGCGGCGCCTCCACGGGCGAACACGAAGCGCTCGAACTTCGCGACGGCGACAAAAACCGTTACGGTGGCAAAGGCGTACTCCAAGCCGTCAAGAACGTCAACGAAGTGATTGCGCCCAAGCTTCTTGGGATGGATGCGTCCAACCAGCGTCTTATCGACAAAACGATGATCGAACTCGATGGCACCAAGACCAAGAGCAACCTCGGTGCCAACGCCATCCTCGGTGTCTCTCTCGCCGTCGCAAAAGCGGCTGCCGACGAGCTCGGACTGCCCCTGTACCGCTACATCGGCGGCACCAACACCTACGTGCTCCCCGTCCCGATGATGAACATCATCAACGGCGGTTCGCACAGCGATGCCCCCATTGCTTTCCAGGAATTTATGATCCGCCCCGTAGGTGCACCCTCTTTCCGTGAAGGTCTCCGCATGGGGGCAGAAGTCTTCCACGCCCTCAAGAAGGTGCTCAAAGACCGCGGTCTCTCCACCGCCGTTGGGGACGAAGGCGGTTTTGCGCCCAACCTTGACGGTACCGAAGATGCACTTGGCAGCATCGTAAAGGCTATCGAAGCTGCAGGCTACAAGCCCGGCGACGACGTCCGCATCGGTCTCGACTGCGCGTCCTCCGAGTTTTACAAGGACGGGGTATACGACTACACCATCTTCGAAGGAAACAAGGGCGCAAAGCGCACTGCAGACGAACAGATTGAGTACCTCAAGGGTCTCGTAGACAAGTACCCCATCGACTCCATCGAAGACGGCATGGCAGAAAACGACTGGGCAGGCTGGAGAAAACTGACCGAAGCGCTCGGCTCCCGTTGCCAACTCGTCGGTGACGACCTCTTCGTGACCAACGTCGACTTCCTCCGCAAGGGTATCGAAGAAGGCTGCGGTAACTCCATTCTCATCAAGGTGAACCAGATCGGCTCCCTCACCGAAACCCTCGATGCCATCGATATGGCACACCGCCACGGCTACACTTCCGTAACGAGCCACCGTTCCGGTGAAACGGAAGATGCCACCATCGCCGACATCGCCGTAGCTACGAACTCCGGTCAAATCAAGACCGGCTCCCTCAGTCGCTCAGACCGTATGGCCAAGTACAACCAGCTCCTCCGCATCGAAGAAGAGCTCGGCGACCTCGCCGTGTACGGCTACAAAAGAGTGAAGTAAGCTCACGGTTCTTCCTTAAATAAAGCATCCCCTTGGAGACAGATGTTTCCGGGGGGATGCTTCTGTTATTTGCGAAAAAGCCTGCTTGCAAAGCCGTCACTCCACAGTAAGCAGAGTACGGCACAAAAGATCGGCAAGAAGGTACGGGTGTGTCAAAAGCGTTTTGCGGGAAAACACACGGGACACAACCTTTCGAAGGTACGTATAAAGTTCAAAAATGCAAGGCGCTAAGGCTGAGGGCGACAGGAGTGTACTAAGGTACTCTTGTCCAAGCCTGAATGCCGAAACGGGCGCAACAGTTCGGACTTTTGACACACCTCCTTATTTGCGGAGGGTCACGGTAAAATCCTTGTCCTCGTCTCCAAAAACGAGTTTGCCCTCTTTTGCGAGCCAGCCGATAGCCAGATAGACGTCGTTAAGGATAGAGATCTTGGTTCCTTTTTTGATTTCCTTGATGGTAAGCGGCGTTTCGCTTGCATCCAAGATGCGCCAAACGGCACCTGCATTTGTTCCGATTTTGTCGATAGTCATCTCTTTGTCAGTATAGTTATTACGGGTGATGGAAATAAATGTTTTAATCATATCTCTTTCTGCAAAGTTACCAATAATTATCTAAAGTCTTTTGCAGAAAGGTGTGTACGCTTTGATTTTGCCAAGCGGGGATGGGGAATTTTTCGTACAGACCGGGGTGTTTTTGTCATACGGACATAGAGCGGAGCCTCGGTCTGTACCGGACGATCACCTCGGTCTGTACCAGACGATCACCTCGGTCTGTACCGGACGATCACCTCGGTCTGTGCCGGACGATCGTCCCGGCACTGCCAAAATTGCCCCGAAATGTGGGGACAGATCTTTTCTTTCCCCTTTTCTTGGTAATTTTACCGAAGAGGAGGTGTGTCAAAAGTCCGAACTGCGGCGTTGCTATCGGCATTCGGGACATGGACAAGAGTACCCGAGTACACTCCCGTCGCCCTCAGCCTCAGCGCCTTGCATTTCGAACTTTATACACACCTCCGAGGCTGTATCCGGTGTTTTGTGGAGCAAAACACTTTTGACACACCCTCTCTTTGTACCAAAAGACAAAATAACGACCCCAAATATAAAGATACTTCGCCATGAAGATTACACTTGCCAGCAACGAACTGCACGAATTGCTACAAAATGCGAGCCGCTTGGCCGCTTCCAACATCAAAGGCAATCAGTTGAGTGCTTCGACGGTTCTTTTGGAAGTCTCGGACGGAAAACTGAGCGTCACATCGACAGACCTCGAAACCAGGCTGCACCAGACTATGGATCTCGTCAGCGTCAGCGACGGGGACACAGCGGCATTCACGGTGGCTCCTGCGCAGATTCTCACGCCGATCAGTGAGCTTTCGAGCCAAAATATCACGCTTGACTTCAACGCCGAGGAGTACCTCCTTCAGGTCACCTACTCCAACGGGAACTTCCAGATCCCCGTCTCAAAAGCCGAAAACTTCCCGGAAGCGACGCCCCTCGGAGAGAATAAGTACACGCTGGATATGAAGGTAGAAGACCTCTTCAGCGGTCTGTCCCACACCCTGTACACGACCCAGACGGAGGACGGCAGCGTAATGAGCGGGGTACACGTGGATGCCCGCCCGGAGTTCATTGCCTTTGTGGGAACAAACGGATTCTATCTCGGTCTGTACCGCAACTTCGGTCTCTCCCACGAGCTACAGGAGGACGAGTCCGGTTCCGGCTCTGCTTCAAAGGCGAAAGACACTTTTACTCTTCCCAAAAAATCTGCCAAGCTTCTACTGACACTCTTGGACAAGAGGGAAAATCAGCCCCTCCTCGTCAATGTGTCGGATAATTTTGTCTCTTTCACTTGCGAAGGGCTGCTTCTGCAGTGCCGTGTACTGGGGATGCGGTACCCGAATTACGAAAGCGTCATCCCGAAAAACAACGACAAAGAACTCGTGGCAGACCGCACCACCCTTCTCTCGGCGCTCAAACGCGTGTCCATCTTCGCGGATCAGACGCTCCCGATGGTCTCTCTCGATATCTCCGAGAAGGAGCTCGTGATCCGCTCCCGACTGCTCGAATACTCGTCCAGCGCCGAAGAACACATCCCGGTCTCTTTTTCTTCGAGCGAAGCCGTCAGTATGAATTTCGACCCTAACCTCCTTAAGGATGTGCTGAACAACTTCAAGAGCGAGAGTGTAGTCGTCAAGATCGGCGATGCTTCACGCGCCATCGTGATCTCGCCTATGGATCACGCGGAAGAGGAGGAAATCACGGCTACCATTATGCCCGTACTTTACGGGAATAGGTAACGGACGAAAAATAGCACACAGACCTATGTCAGAACTCAAACTCACGCGACCCATCGTTTTCTTCGACCTCGAAACAACGGGCACCAATCAGGCAAAAGACCGCATCGTCGAGATCTCGCTACTCCGCATCGATCCGGACGGCGGAGAGTCGACCCTGCATTATCTGGTGAACCCCGAGATCCCGATACCGGAGGAGGCGTCCAAAGTGCACGGCATTTACGACGCGGACATCAAGGACGCACCCGCTTTCCGGGACATCGCCGGCAAGGTAGCCGGATTTATGGAAGGGGCAGACCTGGGCGGCTACAACTGTCTGAGGTTCGATATCCCGATGCTTGCAGAGCATTTTCTGAGGGAATCCGTACCGGTAGATTTTCACAGCCGCAAGGTAATCGACGTACAGGTCATTTTCCACAAGAAAGAGACACGGACGCTCTCCAAGGCCTATGAGTTTTATTGTGGCAAAAACCTCGAAAACGCGCACACGGCCGAAGCAGACACCCGTGCCACGTTTGAGGTTCTCAAAGGGCAGCTGAAGATGTACGACGACCTTCCCTCTGATGTCGCAGGTCTGGACGAATTTTCGCACTACGTCCGGACTGCCGACCTTGCAGGACGCATCGGATACAACTCCAAGGGCAAGGAGATTTTTGCTTTCGGCAAGCACAGTGGCAAATTGGTCGAGTCGGTGCTGAAGCAGGAGCCGGCGTACTACAATTGGATTATGGACAACGACTTCCCGCTTGACACCAAGCACATCCTCCAGCAGATTAAAGTCCGGGTCGACAGCGCCCTCTGACTTACAGGAGGCCGGTTTCTCTCTTGTAAGGAAAAGCTGGAGGAGCCGCACCACGGGTACGATTTTCGGCCTGTATCTCGAAGTAAAATCGGTCCGAGAGAAAAAAGCACACGGGTCCGTATCTCGAAAAACTTTCGGTCTGTACCACAAAAAAGATGGTTCACAGCTATACTAAATAAACTTATGGGAACTCTTTCCGGAAAAAACATCATCCTCGGCGTCACCGGCGGCATAGCCGCCTACAAGAGTGCGTCTCTCGTCCGCCTTTTGGTCAAAGCAGGTGCAGACGTGCGGGTCATTATGACCCCTAATGCCAAGGCTTTCATCACGCCCCTCACCCTCTCCACACTCAGCAACCACCCCGTGGAGTGCGAGTTTTACGACGGAGCCAGCGGAGATTGGCACAGTCACGTGGAAATGGGTCAGTGGGCAGACCTGATGGTCATCGCCCCCTTGACCGCATCGACGCTCGGGAAGATGACAAGCGGCGTGGCAGATAATCTTCTTGTCACGGCGTACCTGTCGGCGAAGTGTCCCGTGCTCGTCGCACCCGCCATGGACCTGGATATGTACCGCCACCCCTCTACCCGCCGCAACATCGAACTGCTCGAAGAGTGGGGCGTGAAAATCATCGAAGCAGCGGAGGGCGAATTGGCAAGTCACTTGGTGGGAAAAGGTCGTATGGCTGAGCCGGAAGCTATTTTCAAAGCTTGCGAAGACAGCTTCAAGTCGGCAAAAGACCTCGAAGGAACCCGTATCCTCATCACGTCCGGACCCACCTACGAAGAAATAGATCCCGTACGCTTCATCGGGAACTACTCGACAGGGAAGATGGGCAAAGCCATCGCCGAAGAGGCCGCCCTCAGAGGTGCATCCGTGCGCTTCATCTCGGGTCCCGTGGCTTCTTATCCGACAGGTGCCGGCATCGAGATCGAGAAAGTCATCTCCGCAAGAGATATGCTGGAGGCGTGCCGGAAATATGAGGGCAAGTACGACGTAGCCGTATTCTGTGCCGCAGTGGCCGACTTCCGCCCCTCCGAGCGTGCGGGTGACAAGATAAAGAGAGAGAAACTCGATGACCTCAAGCTCTCGCTCGTGAAAAATCCCGACGTGGCTGCCATTATGGGCGAGAGGAAGGATCCGATGCATCAGTTGCATATCGGATTCGGACTGGAGAGCCGCTTTGATGAAGCAGAGGCACGCCGTAAGCAGGACAGCAAACACTTTGACCTCCTTGTCGTGAACAGTCTCGAGGACGAGCACACGGGATTTGGGTTCGAGACCAATAAGGTACGCCTCGTGGACGACGAAAAGGTTATGGAGCTGCCACTGCTCTCGAAGCCGGACGTAGCAGGGAAGATTTTGGACTGGGTCATTTCCTGGCTCAAGAAGTAACTAAGCCCGGAGGATTTGGTAAGCCTTTTGCGACACATCGGGAGAGCCGCTTTTGCCCTCTTCGTCACGGCTCTTGCGACTTGCAGTGTGAGTGAGGCGCAGGTGCTGATGCGCCCCGAAGTGGAGGTTCGCTTCGAGAACCTTTCCCACCAGGATGCGGCGAGGACGGACGGGCTGAGAGAGCGTATCCTTTACACCCTTCAGGATTACCGCAGGCCTGAGGGTCTGGACTTGGTTCCCAAAAGGCCTATGAAAGTATTTGTGCAAGTCGGCTTTTCGCCGGAGACGACTCCGGACGGTCTTTTCCTTAGCAGCATACGGTTTCTGGCCTACCGACCCGAATACGATTCCGAGGACGAGACGATTATTTTTTCGGCGTTGGAGGAAGGCATCCCGCTTGATCCGACACTGCTCACCGCGCCTTCCACAGGTCGGGGTGAACTCCCGACCGAGCCGCTGCTCCTCCGTGTGCACTACTTCGCCACACTTGCTCTACTAATGTATTACGACTCTTTCGACCTAAACGGAGGCGACGCTTACCTCAGGACACTCAAGACCAACGAAAGGGCATACACCACGCCGCCGCTCGCACGAAGCGGGGAGTCTGCAACCGGCACTTCTCTCTACTTGAATAGGCTTCCGCAGGAATTGGAGACCGAGTGGGGCGGGGCGTTCAGAGAACTGTGGCTGCTTTTTCACCTCGAGATTTTGGACAGCAAGCTACGCACCAAAGGCAGCGAAGAGACCCTACTCTTCGTCCTCCGCGAGTGGGTCAAGCTTCTGGAAACGCACCAAGTCCCGGGATTGATGCAGTTGCTCCGAGACACCAAGGCGGCAGACATATCCGATCTGCCGGACTTGGCAGGGGAGGAGACCGCCACCCTCCACATGGCCATGGATAAGGTTTACCGGGCGTATTTTCAGTTCGATTATCGGAAATATGCGACGGTGGAATACAATTTCACGGGCAATGTGTTCGACACCAAAACCCTCAGCGAGCTGATTCCCGACCGGACGGCCGGCGATCGCACCGTCAAATATTTCCTGCTCGGCGGGACGGCCAACACCTATTCCGACATGGCGGCGGCCTACCGGGGCTACCTCATGGAGACCGGCGTGCTCAAAAAGAGGGCGGCCGGGGACGGCGTGCCCCTGTCGGTGGAATTTTTCATGGGCATCCCCTCCAACGGCTTTTTCACCAAGAAGATGGAGACGCTGACCTCCTTCTCCCAGG
>SFHG01000063.1 GCA_004555765.1 Bacteroidales bacterium | reverse complement strand
ATGCACACGGTATCGAACCTCCTCACAGTTGGGTATGGCAACGTGGGCATTGACACCCCGCTCTTTCAAGTAGCCCAGCAGTTTGGCGTCCTGCAACGGTCGCACCCAAATATCATTGAAGACGGGTTCTTTCTCTTCATTCCTTTGTAGATGTTCTATTATGGGAAGCGGATAAGCTCCGTTCCGTGCAATGAATGCCGCCCGCAGGAGGAAATCCTTACTTCCGATAAACTCTCCTGCCAAGTCAAAGATGTCTCCGCCTTTGCCAATGCCAAAGTCGAACCATACGTTTCTATTTATATCAACCTTGAAGGAGGGTCTCCGCTCCATGCGGTACGGAGCGGAATACCACAAGGCATTTCCTTTCTGTTTAGTCGGATGAATCCCCATTGCGTTCAGGAAGTCCGCAATGGGAATCTCTCTCATCTGTCGTGCATCCATCAGTCCAGCATGATTTTCAGTCCGACACCATATTGTGTATGAAAACGCTCCGTAGAGCCTCCCCACAGGCAACGTTCCCTGCCATAGAGCAGCAGTACAAGGTGGTCACTCAGATAGGTCTCCGCCTGTAGGGTGATTGCCCCACCATAGATAAAGCCGTCTTTATTGCGTATCGTAGAGCCATCGAACAGCAGTTTCTTTCCGCCATTGACCGTCTCATAGCCCGCCAAGGCGGAAATACCTGCTGATAGGAAAAAGGTTTTACTTCCGTCTGAAAGCACGCCAGAGAAGAAACCTCCCTCGCCCGTGAACTGCTCCACAGGTATACGCCTTTCCCGATAGGGATGGTACCTTCGGAGATACTCCGCCCCAAGCATCCATTGATGCCCGCCTTTGGTGTAGGTGGCAAGCGAAGCCCCGAACGTATAGCCCGTGTTGTTACTTGCAGACTTGGCATAAAAGCCGTCCGCCATGCCTGCGGTCAAGCGTATGCCCTTCATCTTGGGCAGACAGCGTTGGGCGTGCGCCTGCCCTGCAAAGAGGGCAAGCGACACGACAAACAGGAAAAACAAAGACTTTCTCATACTACTTCACTTTGAGTTCGTTGATTTCCCTCGCACGCACAAGGTCTTCGTTCTCCACGACAAAGGATTGGTGTCTTCCGCCGTTCTTCTCGTGCATCTTCACAATGAGCTGCTTGTCATCGGGGATGGTGAACTTTTGCAGGGTGAATACCGTGCGTTCGCTCTTCTGCCCCGCCACGCAGGTGGTGTAGTTGTAGGCACGCAGCGGAAGCAGTACCTGCTCCTGCATGGCAGTCTGCTTGGCGACCTTCTTGTCCACGATTTTGAACGTGATGAAGTCGATGTCGAACGGCACATTGGACTTGTTGCGCAGTTCCGTATGGAAGTACAGCAGTCCGTTGTGCGAATACAACCCTTTGAGCAGGTACTGAATACCGAAAGACTTGCTGCCGATGTGCTTCACCGTCCGCCTGTCCTCCTTGTGAATGGATTTCATGATGAGCCTTACCAGCATCGGACTTTCGCTTCCGAGTTCCTTGAGATAGACTTCCATTGCGTTGTTCGGACGGTTTACGCTCTCCCCATCGTGGATGAAGTCCGCCATTTCCACATTGAGAAGTAGCGGCTCGTTGGCATACTTGACATTGAAGGTGTAGAATGCCCCGTTTTCGGTAATGACGCTCATATTCGTCTCCTCGTGGAAGTCCCTAACCGTCGCCTTCACACGGATAACGTTTTCCGCTCCGTCCGCCTTTCCTGCAATGAGGTTGGGCGAACCCAGATCCACATAGCGCACGGCAGAGGGGAAGATGATGTGCACCGTCTTGTCGTAGGTGATTTCCAAGCCGTGGGGCGGTATCATCCGCTCGAAGGTAATTTTTCGGGTCAGTCCCTGATAGAGGTCTCCCGTTGAGGTTGTTTCCTGTGCGTTGGCACAGACTGCGCCCAGCATCAGGGCGATGGCTAAAACTGTTCTTTTCATTTTTATATTGGATTAAAGTGGTGAATAATAACTGTGAATTATTTGCTGTCCGGTTGATAGAGCAATACCTTGTAACCTGCCTTCAGATGCACCTTGACAGTGCGCATCTTCTTGGAGAAATACTGCGAAGTGCCTTGTATCAGTCCCTTGCCGAGCTCGGAGGCAAGCTGTGCCCCCGCATCGGTGGAGATGTTCACACTGCTGCCTACGGACGTTCCCATGTTTGCGGCAATCTCCTTGGCGGCACTGCGCTCCATCGAGCCGGGAATGAATATTCCCGCCTGCCCGTCCGTGTCATAGACCGACAGTTCCACGGGAATGATATTTCCCCGATACTCCAGTGAAGAAATGGCAACGGCAAGCCGTTCACCTTGTACTTTTGCCGTTCCCACGACGAGGGCGTTGCGTGGAATCTCCCTGCCCGATACCAACATCGGCTCCAAGAGACGGAAACGCACCGTCTGCCCTTCCATAACCGTCTGGTTGTCATGCACACAGGCTGATATGGTGTTTCTCTTCGTCTGTGGGGCTGTCCCGATAGCAGTTTGAAATAGGAAATTTCTCTCCTTGACATATTCGGAGCGGAAAGTCGAGTCGCTCATCGGCTGCGCCAGAGCCGACACCACTTGCTCGCTCACAGGAGCAACGGGAAAAGCTGTCGCCTTCCCGTTTCGGATGGCTGCGACCGCTTTCCTCTCGGAAGCCGTCTCTCCGTCCGATGCCGGTATCATATTGGAAGATGGTTGTCCACCACCCGACGGCATATACTTTGCCGCCAACTGATAGGACTTTTCGAGCAATGCCATCTGATCGTTTACAGTTATGGCAGGCGACTGCTGTTCGCTACTCATACGGTTTTCCAGCTCCTCCAGACGAGCACGCAGTTCTTCCTTTTCAGGGTCTTCTCTCGGTGCCTCATAGAAACTACCGAGCGTGCGGTTGATGTCTTGATAGGCGGATGCAGAGGCGTGGAATCCGGCTTGCGAAGCAGTGGTGCGAGAGCCGAAGCCGTTATCTCTTTCTGATGCGTCTGCCTTCAAAGCCAACTCTTCGGAACTCTGTGCCGGTTGTCCTCCTGTCATTTCACCGAACATGGAACTGAGGCTTTGCATCGCCTGACTTCGTTCCTGTTCCTTCTGTTCCATTATCTCCTTCTCGTAGGCTTTCTTCTTATCACCGATCAGTTCGGCTGCCATCGGGTCGGGCACTTCCGTGTTGAAGCCCTTTACTTGTTTCTCCTCTTCTTTCTCCGATGGAGCGAAGATGAGCCACATGGAGCCTGCAAAAAGCAGGAACATCAGGGGATAAATGACAAACTTCTTTCGTCTTTGTCTCTCTTCCTCCGTCAGCTCAGGCGATGTGCTCGTGTCGGAGGCTGTCTTTCTTTTGAATGGGAACATAATCGTAATACTTTAATAGGTTGATACTGTCATTGGGATAGAACCGCCTTACTTCAGGGGCTTCTATATGCTCGATTGCCGGTAACGTTTCCTCTTTGGAGTCTCCGTCTGAGAAAATACGGTACAAACCGTTGAAGAAAACATAGTTGGCAAAGAAGGCGAAAAAGAGAAGCATTGTCAGGACGACATACAGCCTCAGATGAGTGGGGATGCGTCCGCACAGGCGGCGGAGTCTTGCCTCCGCTCCCTCCTGCATCATTCGGAACAGACTTTTCTTTTTCATCGCTTGCGGGTACTGATGTCCTTATTCTCCATTATCTCGAATCCCTCGATGTTGAAACCGTTCGGATTGTCATCGCTGCGACTCGTATTGAGCAGGCGGCAGACGGTCACGAGACTGCGCTCGGTCACGTTGGTGGCACGGATAATCATTTGTCGGGCATACGTCCGTACCGCATAGGGATAGCGGTCGAAGTCACAGAGTACGCTGTCCACCTGCACGACCTGATTGATGTTTCCTGCCACGATACGGTTGTAGTACCCTTTCTCGGAGAAATCCCGATAATAGTTGTAGGCACTCTTGTCCGCCAAGAGCAGCGCACGGGAGATATTCCCCTCGATGGCACTCTTATCGGGCGAAAGGGTGAAGAACAGCTCGTGGAAGCGGCGCACATGCTCTTTGGCTTCTGCGGGTCTGTTCTGTGACAGATCCTGCGACAGGGCGAGCATCAGCGATTTCCCGCCGTCCAACACATAGATTTTCTGCCGTTGGGCTTCGGCAAAAGAGTAGGCACTCCATACCGAATAGCCCGCAAGGGCGGCACACAGGCAGACGACAACCAACGTAAAGAGGCGTATCTGTCTGAAACTTGTTTCGATATTCTTTAATGACTTAAATTCCATAGCTTTTTAATTTTGTTCCGATGGTTCGGAGGATTGGTTTCCTCCCCGATGAAATAATTTTCCGGCAATCTCTTTGGCTTTGCTCCCCGCATGATTCATCATGTTTCGTCCGTGTCCCACGGCAAAGCCACCAGCGGCTCCACCCAAGGCACCTGCAATGCCGGCACCCTTTCCTACCGCATAGTTCACGTTCTTGCCGAAGTTACCTGCTCCACCTGCCTGTATCACCCAACCCGCAACGGTCGGAATGGTGAAGTAGCCGATGATGCCGATAATCATGAAGACAAGGTACACGCCATTCGAGGCATCTATCGTATAGGTAGGGTCGTTCTGCAACTGCGTGATGTCGTGTTTGAGCATCAGCTCCTGAATCTTTGCCAGCATCGAACTGAACAAGTCCGCCACAGGCAACCACAAATAGATGGAGATGTACCTTGTGAACCACTGTGTGAGGGTACTCTGAAAACCGTCCCACACGGAGATGGCAAAGGCTATCGGACCCAAGATGGAGAGGACAATCAGGAAGAATGTCCGGAGCGTGTCAATAAGCAGGGCGGCAGCGGCGAAAAGCAGTTCTAAAAGTTCCCGCACCATATTGCGAATAGATTTCTTCAGGTTATACATACCTCGCTCCACATACATCCCTGCCATCGTCGCCATGTCCGAGGGAGCGATACCGAGTTCATCCAGTTTCTTGTCGAACTCCTCGTTACTGACCAAATAGGCTGTTTCAGGATTTTTCACCATCGCCTCGTACTCCAGCTTGTCCCGTAACTTGCGGTATTCGTCCATGCTGAAGGTCTGCTTTTCGAGCATCTTGTGCGTACCCTGCACGATGGGACTAAGCACCCCGTTGATGGTCTCCAGCACCATCGGAAAGAAGAGGATGCAAAGACCGAGGGCAAAGGGACGGAGCAACGGATAGACGTCGATGGGTTCGGCACGAGCCAAGGTCTGCCATACCCGAAGTGCCACATAGAAGAGTGCACCCAAGCCTGCAATTCCCTTGGCAACGCCAATCATGTCGCCGCACATCGGCATCATCTCCGTATAAAGGGTACGGAGAACTTGGTGCAGGTTGTCAAATTCCGCTCCCATACCTACCAATACCTTTCATTATCCGTTCCATAGAGCGAGAGCACCCGGTCGGTGTCCTGCTGTTTCTTGGCTCTGAGATAGCTCACGGAGATGTTCTTGTTCGTGTAGTAACGCACGAGATTGCGGTAGTCCCGTACCTCCTTGTAGCAGCGATCCACCACATCCATACGTTCCTTGTCGGTCATCTTCAGCGTGGTGATGTTCACCACCTGCTTCAGTTCCTTGAGCAGATTGTTGCTCTCTCCGAGCAGCTTGGTGTAACCGTTGGCAATGGCGACCAGCTCCTCCGGACGGAAGTTCGGGTCGGAGAGCATCTTCTTGTAGTTGTTCACATAGATGTCGGAGATTTCCCCGACCATCAGGATGGTCTCTTTCACCCGTTGGGCATCCCGCACGAGGTCGTTCACCTTTTTCAGGGCATCGTAGTACTTCTTGCTCTCATTATAGAGTTTCTCCACCTCCTTGAAGTTGTCGAGCGTGTTCTTGACCGTCTTGGAGGTCTGCACGATTTCCTTGGTCGTGTTGATGATGCTCTGTGCAAGATTGGTGGGGTCAGTGACTACCCATTGAGCGTGTGCGCTGCCTGCCAAGAGGCAACCGCACGTGATAAGTATTAAAATTCTCTTTCTCATTTTACGTTGGATTTTAGTGTGATTATTCTTTACTATTCTTCTTCGGCGAGCTGTCTGACGGCAAGCTCCATGTTCCCGCCGAGTTGTTCGGCACGGGCGAGCACCCGCATCTTCTCGGTTTCTTCCGTCGTGTAGGTGAGGTATTCGGCTTTCGACACCTCCGTGGCATAGACGGCGGACTGCACACCGCCCAGTCCGATCCACACCTCCTTGTACGACCGTGTGGCATCGTTGCTCTGATTGATGGAGAGTATCTGTCCCCGTTCCTTGTCCGTCAGTCCCAAGAGTGCCTGTATCTGGTCGAACTTGTTCATGTACTTGCGCTGGTCAAGCAGTATCTTGCAGTCGGAGTTGTTGATGATGCTTTCCTTGACTACGGGCGAGGAGATGATGTCGTCCACCTCCTGTGTCACCACGACCGCCTCACCGAAGAATTTTCTTACCGTCTTGTAGAGATACTTGATATATCCCGCCATATTCGCGGACGCAATCGCTTTCCAAGCCTCCTCGATAAGGATGACTTTCCGTATTCCCTTCAGACGTCGCATCTTGTTGATGAAGAGTTCCATAATGATGATGGTGGTAATGGGGAAAAGAATGGGATGATCCTTTATGGAATCGATTTCGAAGACGATAAAGCGGGCGTTAAGCAGGTCAAGCTGCTTGTCCGAGTTCAGCAGGTAGTCGTATTCTCCACCTTTGTAGTACGGCTCCAGCACGTTGAGAAAGTTGGCCAAGTCAAAATCCTTTTCCCTGACCTTTTTCTCACGAAGCAGAGCCGAATAATCGGTGGTGAGATACTCGTAAAAGCTGTTGAACGAGGGAACGATAGCGTCGTCCGCCTTGATGCGCTCGATAAAGAGCGACACGGCATTGGAGAGGGCGACCTCCTCCGATCGTGTGGCAGGCTCGTTGTCCTTCTTCCATAGTGTCAGCAGCAGGGTCTTGATGCTCTCCCGCTTCTCCACATCGAACACCTTGTCCGTCGTGTAGAAGGGATTGAAGCTGATGGGACTCTCGTCCGAGTAGGTGAAATAGACCCCGTCCTCGCCCTGCGTCTTGTGGCGTATCATCTCGCACAAGCCCTGATAGCTGTTTCCCGTGTCCACCAATACGATATGGGTGTTCTGTTCCCAATACTGCCTCAAGAGGTGGTTGGTGAAGAATGACTTGCCCGAACCCGAAGGTCCCAAGATGAACTTGTTGCGGTTCGTGATGATGCCTTGCTTCATCGGCAGGTCGGAGATGTCGAGATGAATCGGCTTGCCGCTGCGGTCAGCCATCTTGATGCCGAATGGAGACAACGAATCACGGTAGTTGGTTTCCTCATTGAAGAAGCAGACCGCCTGCTCGATGAAGGTGTAAAAACTCTCTTCTGCGGGAAAGTCGGCTTCATTGCCGGGAATGCCCGCCCAGAACAGCGTCGGCACATCCACCGTGTTGTGCCTTGGCTTGCACTCCATCAGTGCGAGCTGGCTACCCACGTCGTTACGGATACGGCGGAGTTCCTCCTCATCCTCGCTCCACGCCAAGACGTTGCAATGACAGCGGACTGAGGTAAGCCCGAAACTATGCGCCTCGTTCAGGTACTCGTCAATCCACTGCTTGTTGATTTGGTTGCTCCGGCTGTAACGGGAGAGCGAGTGCATATTCCTTGCATTCTTCTCAAAGCGTTGCAGGTTCTCGGCACTGTCATCAATCAGCACATACTGGTTGTAGATATGGCTGCACGAGAGCAACAGCCCCACGGGAGCGGCAAACGAGAGGTGACAGTCGCTGCGGTCGGTGGACAGGCGTTCATAACGCATATCCGTGCCAACCAGTCCGGGCAGGTCTTCCGTATCGGAGAGGTTGACGATGTTGTGCGTATAGCCCGGAATCATCTCCACGACCTGTATCTTTTCACCGCTTACCTCGTAGTTGACGACGGGATACAATTGCCCGTTTTCATCCGTGCCCACTTTCCGAAGTTGGATCAGTCCGTGTCCGTGCACCACCACGAATTTCTCGTTCTTCGTATGGTGCCAGTGCTGCCCCTTGGTGATGCCCGGTTTGGAGACGTTCACCGAGAACTGTCCCCGGTCGGCCGTGCGGATAATCTCCGTAAAACTGCCCCGCGGGTCGACATTCATTTTCAGGTCGTAAGCAAATCTGTCGGACGGAAGGTACGAGAGGTACGTCGCGTAGAGTTTTTTCGCAAAGCCGTCTTTGGTCGTATCGGGGACCTCCAGCGTCTCGGGCATCCGCCGGAACGTATGCAGCAGATCGACGATCGCACCCAAAGTAATCCGGTGCGATGTCGGAACAACGCAGAAAGCCCCGTCGCGGTGTTCGCCCCCCGTGAGCGCTCCGATCAGTTCGTCCACCACATCGTCGATATAGACCAGATGCATCACCACCGA
>SFHG01000062.1 GCA_004555765.1 Bacteroidales bacterium | reverse complement strand
CCCGCACTTATCTTCGGGCTTATCCCCACAGGTATCCACCTGTCCACCAATTACGTCTTCGCCTCGCGCGAGGGGCGTCCCTATTCCGAAGGAGAGCGACCGTTGCCGGACGACAGTCTCGGAGTCTACGGCATCACCAAGTTAATTGGAGAGAGGAAGGCACTCGCTCTCGGCGCCACCGTCTTGCGCACGGCTTGGGTATACGGTCCCAGAGCGTGGGGGGGGACAAGTTTTTACGCCAAAATACGAAAGCAGTTGGACGAGGGCAAAGCCTTACGCGTCGTAACGGACGAAGTGGGTAACCCCACTTCGTCTCTGACCCTCGCACGCGGAATACACACACTCCTGGAGGAACATTTTTCTGGCAAATTACCCTTGGGAAAAGATCTCTTCCATCTCACGGACTCCGGGAGTGTCTCAAGGTATGAGTTCGCAAAAGGCATCGTGAGTATTCTCGGATTGGGCTCAAGCGTGGAGGAAGCCCGGATGGCAGACTTTCCCTCTCCCGTCAACCGCCCTTCCGAGGCTGTTTTGGCACCGGGAAGATTATCAAGGAGGCTTCAGATGCCGGGCTGGAGAGAGGCGCTGAGGGAAGTAATAGAGACAGACAAAAAAGATTGAATAGTTATTCCGAATGAAATATAACGAGGAAGAAATTTCGAGACGGCGCACTTTTGCCGTCATAGCCCACCCCGACGCGGGGAAGACGACCTTGACGGAAAAACTTTTGCTCTTCGGAGGCGCGATACACGTCGCAGGAGCCGTCAAGAGCAATAAGATAAGGAAGACCGCCACGAGCGACTGGATGGAGATTGAGAAGCAGAGGGGCATATCGGTCGCCACCTCAGTGATGGGCTTCGACTACGAGGACTATAAGATAAACATCCTCGACACGCCCGGGCACCAAGACTTTGCCGAAGACACATTCCGCACCCTCACGGCCGTCGACTCCGTCATCATCGTCATAGACGGAGCCAAGGGTGTGGAGGCTCAGACCAAACGGCTTATGGAAGTCTGCAGGATGCGCAAGACACCCGTCATCGTATTCATCAATAAGATGGACCGCGAAGCACAGGATCCTTTCGACCTGCTGGACGAGATCGAGTCCGAGCTGGAGATCGCGACGACGCCGCTCACTTGGCCCGTGGACTCCGGAGACCGCTTTAGGGGCGTGTACAATGTCTTCGACAGCTCTATGGCGCTTTTCTCTCCTGCCGACAAAAGCCACATCTCCGAGCGCGTCTCCGTAGAAGCCTCCTCAGAGGAAGCCCTCGAGTATATGACTGCGGGACAGCAGGAGAAGCTTGTGGGAGATCTGCAGGTCATAAGCGAAGTCTATCCCGGTCTGGACGAAAAAACATATTTGGAGGGGGATTTGGCACCGGTGTTCTTCGGCTCCGCACTCAATAACTTCGGGGTCAAAGAGCTTCTTGACACCTTTGTCCGAATCGCCCCGAGCCCTCTGCCCACGAAAGCCGAGGAACGGGTCGTGGATCCGTACGAAGAGCCGTTTACGGGATTTGTCTTTAAGATTCACGCCAATATGGATCCCAATCACCGGAGTTCGATTGCGTTTGTGAAGATTTGCTCGGGGAAGTTTGTCCGGAACACGAACTACCTCCACGTCAGACTGGATAAGAACCTCCGTTTCTCAAGTCCCACAGCTTTTATGGCGCAGAAAAAAGAAGTGGTCGACGAAGCATTCGCAGGAGACATCGTGGGGCTGCCGGATACCGGTAACTTCAAGATCGGAGACACCCTTACTTCGGGCGAAATACTGCACTTCAAGGGCTTGCCCTCTTTCAGTCCCGAACTTTTCAAATACATTGAGAACGCAGACCCACAGAAGACGAAGCAGCTCCACAAAGGCATCGAACAACTGATGGGCGAAGGCGTGGCCCAACTTTTCACAAACACCTTCAACGGTAGGACAATCATCGGCACAGTGGGACAGCTCCAGTTTGAGGTCATCGAATACCGTCTCCTCCACGAATACAACGCCCGATGCCGATGGGAACCTATTTCCCTCTACAAAGCCTGCTGGATTGCTTCCGAGGACGAGGACAAACTCGCTGACTTTAAGCGCAGGAAAGCTCAGTATATGGCACTCGACACGCTCGGTCGGGATGTCTACCTCGCAGACTCGTCCTATATGCTCCGTATGGCTCAGCAGGAATTTCCGGAGATCCGATTTCACTTCACGTCCGAATTCTAAACCAAACTCCACTCCTAACTCACTAACTTATGAACTATTTTACGAAACTGCTCAAAGCCCTCTCTCGAAAAGGGAGCTCCGGGCAGGTACAGACCGAGAAGGAGACGCCGCCCGTACCGACGTCCTCGTCCGGGTCTGTATCTCCTTTCCCCGAGATACAGACCGAAGACGGACTGCCTTCCGAAGCTCAACCGGAACCTTACAGATACTTTGGAAGAGACCTCAGTTGGCTCTCATTCAATGAACGGGTTCTGACCGAATCGCTCAAAAAAACGGTTCCCATCTATGCCCGGCTTAATTTTCTCTCGATCTTTTCTTCCAACTTGGAGGAGTTTTATCAGATCAGGGTGGCCGGAGCCAAGGCATTGATCGCCCGGAGGAAACGAGACGGTCGGGATCTCGAAGACAGAGAGTGCGAACTCAAAGAGGTCATCGAGGAGGTGAAGCGGCAGGAGACCGTTTTCCGATCCGCGTGGGAGGACGTTATGGTCCCGGACCTCAAGGCCGCAGGCATCGACATCTACACGGACTTTAAGGACTTCACGCCGAAAATAGAGGCTCTCGTCGCTCCATTTTTCCGCGAAGAAGTCTTCCCGTTTCTCCAGCCCACTCTTTTGGACACGTCGCTTGTCCGCACTTTCATCCGGGACAAGCGGATCTACCTCGCCGTCCGATTGCGACACCGGGAGAGTGGCGAAACAGTGTACTATATCCTCAAGCTGCCTTTTACCAAAGTCCCACGCTTCATCCCCATACCGGATGCCAAAGGGCGGTATGCATACACGTTCCTCGACGAGATCATAAAGTGGGGACTCCCCAAGGTATTTCCGGCTTACGACGTAACGGGCGCTTGGAGCTTTAAGGTCTCAAGAGATGCGGACGTAATCATTGACGAAGATGAGGGCGGCGAACAGCTTGCCGAAAACATCGAGGAGATGATCAGCAAAAGGAAGATCGGAGCCATCACCCGCTTTCAGTACGACGACGAGATGCCGACGGAAGTACTTGAAGTTCTACGCAAATCCTACGCCATCAATCCCGAAGACATACTTGAAGGGCGACGACACCTCAAGCTTCAAGACCTCAATCAGCTACCCAATCCCCTTGGGAAAGCGTACGAACAAGAGCACCCGTCTGCCGTGGTACACGAAAGGTGGGATGCGTCGCCCGGTCGAATCGCACACATCCTCAAAGAGGACGAAGCCCTGTATGTCCCTTATGTCTCCTTCAAGTATCTACTCGACCTCCTCATAGAGGCCGGTAACGACCCCTTGGTGAAAGCCATCAAACTCACCCAATACCGCGTAGCAGAGGACTCGGAAGTCATCGATGCCCTCATCAAAGCCGCTTCCGGAGGAAAAGAGGTGACCGTATTCGTAGAGCTTAAGGCTCGGTTCGATGAGGAGAATAACCTCTTGACGGCACAGAGGATGACCCGCCATGGCGTGAAGATCATCTACTCGCTTCCCAAACTGAAGGTACACGCCAAGACCTGCGTCATCGAGTTTGGGAAAGACGCCGTCCCGGGAAAACCCGGTATCGCGGTCTTCAGCACCGGGAACTTCAACGAAAAGACGGCACGTTTTTACTCCGACGTCCTCATCTTCACCTCCCGTCCGGAGCTGAGCGGCGAGCTCATCAGACTCTTCCGGTATCTTGAAGATCCGTCCCAAGACTGCAGCTTCGACCACATTCTCGTAGCCCGAAAAGGGATGGTCGAGCGCATTCACAGCCTCATCGATTACGAGATCGACCAAGCCCGGAAGGGGCTTCCTGCGAAAATCACGCTCAAAATGAATTCTCTCGAAGAGACCGGTGTCATCGAAAAACTCTACCGGGCTTCGGAAGCAGGGGTCAAGATAGACCTCCTCATTCGAGGCATTTGTCGCTTAATCCCGGGACAGCCGTTCAGCAAAAACATCCGTGTCATCCGGCTTGTGGATATGTATCTCGAGCATGCCCGGATCTGGAATTTTCACCACGGCGGAGAGGAGCTGTTCTTCATCTCGAGCGCAGACTGGATGTCACGCAATCTATACCGCAGAATAGAGTGCGCCGCTCCCGTGTACGACCCGAAGATAAAAGCGTTCCTCCGAAAAGTCCTGGACGTATGCCTTTCGGACAACGTGAATGCAACCCTTTTGGACGAGAACCTTAGGAATAACCCCATTGAGCCGAAAGCTGGCGAACCGCTCATCCGCACACAGATGGAACTCTACCACACGGTTCGCGACTTCGTCAAAAAGTAAACCCATAGTGGCACTAAAAGAGATACGGATCGAGAATTTCTTCTCGATCCGTATCTCTTTCTATTTTCGCCTGTACCGGGGACTTCGTCCCGGTCTGTACCATTTTCTCCAAAGGGTACGTATCAAGCAAAGTCCTTTTTCAACGGGCAAAAAGACGGGAAAGATGGTAATACACTTCCCGCACAATCAAGATCGGAGAGGTCAAAAGGATAATGTAAAGCCAAGTCTCGGCGCTGAGCGGGTGTGTGGAAAAGACCTTGCCACCCACTTGCACGATCACAATCGTGGTCACAAGCACAAAGAGGGCTATGGCCACGAATTTGGCATTGGAAAAAACGCCGTCCAGCGCAGACCTGTTTTTCCCGATCACGCGGGCATTGAAGAGGTTCCACCAGTTGATGAGCATATAGAATGCAAAGAATACGGTCAGGTCGAGCTGCCCGAGTAACGCCGCCACTGTTCTCAGCCCCAGACCCGAAAGAATCTCCGTATGGTGCATACCCCAAAGCACAAAGGTGCAGAGCAACCAGACAAAACCACCGAAGCCGAAAATAGCCGTGGCCAACGGTCTGTCTATAATAAACTTATGTCGATCCCTCGGCTGCTCCAAGAGCACAGCCTCATCCGCAGGCTCAGATGCCAAAGCAATAGCGGCCAAGGAATCCATCACAAGGTTGATCCACAGAAACTGCGTCACGGTAAAGGGAACCTCGACCCCTACGATAGGGGCAAAGAGCGCCAGGAAGCACGCCGAGACGTTAATGGAGAGCTGGAGGTAAAGGAAGTTCTTGATATTTTTGAAAAGCGACCTACCCCACTTCACACCGGTCACGATGCTCGGGAAGGCATCGTCCAAGAGGATAATATCGGCAGCCTCCTTGGCCACGGAAGTACCGCTACCCATAGCGATGCCGACATCAGCATGGTTAAGGGAAGGCGAGTCGTTCACCCCATCGCCTGTCATGGCACAAGCCATCCCTTTTGCCTGCATCTGCTTGAGGATATCCAGTTTTTGGGTGGGGGTACACCGGGCAATCACGTTAGGATAGGTACGCGATCCGTCGTATCCATCGGCGACAGCTTCGTCAAAGTCCTTTGCCTCTACCGCCCAAATGTCTTTGAATCCCGCCTGTCTGCCGATTTCGGCACCCGTCTTGAGGTTATCGCCCGTCATCATCACGACGTCGATGCCGGCTCCGTAGCACTTTTCGATCGCACCGGGGACATCCGGACGGATCGGATCCTCAATAAACCAAGTGCCGAGGTACCTGCCGGAAGGGAGCGTCTCTCCTTTCTCCAAATGGTCGCGGACGATTTTGAAGTCATTTTCGGCAAAGACTGCTGCCGCTATGGCTCGCCTTCCGCGCGCTTGTTGCACCGCCACTTTAACCAAGAATGAATCATCCCCGATGATACGCGCCACTACTTCTGGAGCGCCTTTGATCACAATGGCTTTTTCGCCCGTTTTACCGTGCACCGCATAGGTCACCATATACTTATACGCGCTGGAAAAAGGGATTGTGGCGCGGATCGTCCAAGATGTCCGAAACTTCTCGGACAGTTCTTTCCCCATAGCTCTGAGTATCGCCCCCTCTGTGGGGTTACCGATCACGACATCGCCTCCGGACCAATTGGCAGAGGAGTTGATAGCACCGACGAAATCGAGGTAAGTCCTATTCTCATCTTTCACATCTACATCCACGACGCTCATCCTATTCTGTGTGAGCGTGCCGGTTTTGTCCGTAAAGATAAGATTCACGGCTCCGATGGTCTCGCAGGCGTGCATCTTACGCACGAGGTTATGTTCTTTGGCCATCGTTTTCATCGAGAAGGCAAGCGCCAAAGTCACGGCTAAGGGCAAGCCCTCGGGCACGGCCACAATGATTACGACCACGGCTTCCATCAGGAAACGCACCTCGGTAAACAAAGTGTCCCACGTCCACTGAAAGGGGACATCTCCGAAACCGAAGTCCCAGTGCATCAAATTAAGAATGAGTATCATCAGCCCCGATACGACAAAACCGGCGACATTGATCTTCTCGGCAAGAGCATTCAGAGAGACCTCGAGCGGGGTTTTATTCTCAGTTTCCTCGGAAGCCTGACGGGTTGTCTTGCCCAACTCGGTGGCATCACCCACTGCCGTCACTTCGCCTTCGCCGAGTCCCTGCTCCACTGTCGTACCTCTCAAGAGTTGGTTAGGAGCAAAGCCCGAGCCCCTGAAGGTCTCGTTCGTCGGATACTTGGGCACGGCTATCGCTTCCCCTGTCATCGCCGCCTCGGAGACTTTGAGATCCAAAGCGTGATAGAGCAGAAGATCGGCAGGAATTTCGTCCCCCGCAGCGACAAGCACCACATCGCCCACCACAAGTTCGTCCTTCGGAATCTCGGATACCACGCCACTACGCCGGACTTTCACAGGCTCATAGTCTTTGTCGCTCTTCATGGCCTCAAACTTACGTTCCGCGTCATACTCCTGCCAAAAGCCCACTCCCGTGGCTATCAGCACGGCGAGGATGATGCCGACAGACTCCGTGTATTCACCGTGGATAACCCCGAATACGAGCGAGATGACTGTGGCTGCTAAGAGGATAATAATGATGGGATCCTTGAACTTCTCGAGGTAGAGCTTCCACCAAGGGGTTTTCTCGGGCGGAGTGATGAGGTTCCGACCATACTGTTCGCGACTTCTGAGGACCTCGCTTTCGCCAAGTCCTGCCTTCTTTATTGCTTCAATGCTCATTGCGGTACGTACTGGGTATTGCCTTGATGGAGATTAGCCCCAAAAATTCGCTCAAAGATAGCAAAAAGAGAGGAGACAGGATGACGGGCTGCGTTCAATGGGACTTTCACCGGTGATCATTCGGCAGTTCAATAAAAAAATGATTAACTTTGCTCTGAATACGATACAAATAAAAATATCCCGTCAAATCCACCCCATCATTTATGAAGACAAGCGCATTCCTTTTGGGTTCACTTCTCACATTTTCCCTTTGCACAGCGGCGACCCCGCCGAGTGAACCTCTGACGCGTACCATTTTCGACTCACACAACAGCCCCGTTCCCTACCGGATTCCGGCCATCGTCCAAACGCGGGAAGGCAGAATCCTCGCAGTAGCGGATTACCGCATCTCGAAAACCGACATCGGCTACAACAACCGCAACGGACTCTACCAAATAGACGAAGTGATGCGCTACAGCGACGACAGAGGAGAGACGTGGTCCGAGACCCGAACCATCGTCAAAGGAGACGAACACGCGACGGACACGGTACGAACCGCGTTCGGCGACCCGAGCCTTGTGGCAGACCGGCTTTCGGATGAAGTCCTGATGCACTCTGTGGCGGGCAAGACGGGGTATCACGCGGCGACACGCAAAGACCCTCAGCACGCCTACTTTTTCCGTAGCCATGACGGCGGACGCACCTGGGATCAAGGAATAGACCTCACCGAGATGATCTACTCTCTCTATGACGGCAAACTCAGTGACGGCGCTCCTGCAGACGGCATTTTCCTCACCTCGGGTAAAATTATGCAGAGCCGCTACGTCAAAGTCGGCAAGTACCACCGTCTCTATATCGCACACCCGCTGAGACGAAAAGGCTATGGTCGTACCGGCACATACGTGATTTATTCGGACGACTTCGGTCGTACGTGGCACTCGCTCGGAAATGTGACCGATGGAGCTCCGTCGGTCGCCCAAGACGAGTCCAAAGTCGAAGAGCTCCCCGACGGTTCCGTCTTGCTCAGTTGTCGCGACGCGGGGGGTGGCAGACGCTTCAATGTCTTTTATTACGACGACCCGGTGAAAGCCACAGGACACTGGGGCAAAGAGGTTATGCCCGAAAATATGACCGGTAAGGAAGTCAACGCTTGCAACGGTGGCGTGCTCGTGGTTCCCGTCACCCGCAAAAGCGACGGCAAGGCGCTCCATCTCATTCTTCAGTCCGTGCCCTTAAATCCCAAACGTGTGGACGTGGGTTTCTTTTACAAAGAAATCGAAGGGACAGGGGATTACTTCGATGCCGATGCACTCGGAAGAGGTTGGGTAAAAGCCCTCCAAGTGACAGACAAAGACTCCTGCTACTCCACAATGTTGCTTATGGATGACGGTCAAGTCGGTTTCCTCTACGAAGAGAGTTTGAAGGACGACGGCTACGATATTATTTTCAAAAGTCTCTCCATCGAAGAGATCACTCTGGG
>SFHG01000007.1 GCA_004555765.1 Bacteroidales bacterium | reverse complement strand
CGATAAGGTTTGGGGGCTATGTCTTCCACCTCTGGCACAAGACAAGGGATCTCGGCATTTCCGACGCAGAAAACCCTAATTTTCTCAAAATGCAGACGCACCTCACTTCCGGCACCTACTTCGCCGAAACCGGCTATGACCGGCACTTGGACAGGTCGGACTCTTGATCTTTAGCGGACGCCCGACCCTCCAAAATAAATGTTACACCCCAAGATTATTTAGCCAAAAACCACAAACTATTCCGCAAAAACGGGTATCTTTGACGGAGTAAAACAGAGGCTTCCCACTTGGAGTCTCTGACAGGAATAGTTTCTTCTTTTTTAGTATCCTTCTCGGAAAGATATGAACCGTCGTAAGTCACTTAAAACATTGAGAAAAGCCGGAGTTTTTGCTGCGGCAATGGCATCTGCCTTGGCCTGCACGGCGTGCTCGGCAAACTCGAAAGAAGAAGAACACACCGGTGCCGAGGACAGTCTTTCCTTGGAAAACGCATTAGCCATCGCCGAGAGCGAAGACGCCGCGGATAAGATGCCCACCCGAAGCGAGCTCTACGAAGAGGCGATGCAGTTTTACAACGAAAATAACGCTCTTGCCGCAAACCCCGATGCAGAATGCAACCAAGGGAAGGAGGCGCTGATCGACTTCGTGCGCTCATTTCTTGACGACAAGGCGTTCCGCGCATCCCGCATCAACCTGCCCGCAGGAGTGAAGTTTGAAGGCGATGTCCTGAAGCCCTACACCCTCCGAGTACTCCAACCCGACTCCACAGATTTCTTCGCCTCGTGGAATTACGTCGGCAGAGACTCGGCAAGCTTCCTGAGCGGCTGGCTGAATAGCGAAGTACTCGAAGAGCTGACCCTCGTACGCCACTCGCCCGACGACAAGTGGCGTCTCGTCGATTACTTCGGGGGAATGTAAAAAGTCACTGCCACAGATACCAAGCCTTTTTCGGAGGTCACGGACACTTTACTGCAACAGGTTGAGGGGGATTGCGCTCCACTCTGCCCCGAAACGTCTACCTTCCTTTCAAACTTCTGACACCAGGCTTCTGACTAAACGAGGTACAGACCAAGGAGATCGCCCCGGTCCGTATCTCTTTCCCTTGCCTTACAGGCCAAGGCGATAGTCTCGGTCGTACCAAGATTTTTTGCACCGGCGCAACCCCACTGCCAACTGCTGACTACGTTTTGGACTTCGCAGCTTATATGGTAGATTTGCGAAGTGAAGAAGCATTTTTACGACTATACACACCCACTGCGATGAAGAAAAGAAACATCCTCAAAACTATTCTGCCGGTCGCATTACTCGTCCTCCTCGGCAGTGCCTGTCAGAGGAGTTCCGGCATAGGCACAGGGAAAGAGGTTCCCGACATCGGACCCAAACCTGAGCCCGGGACAACCGTGACGTACCCTGAAACGGCATCCCAAAAAGGAGAAATCCCGGAACATTTGGTTGCGGTCGGCTCTCTGACCGTCCATCCGTATATGACGCTCGACTATGCGGCTCTCCAAAAGGGTGAGATTGTGGAAGTCGGAAACAACGGTCAATATGACGGTAAACTGAGCTACCTATTTGGTTTTCGCCCCGTCCCCGTTAGCATCTCCGTGGCGGGTACTCCGGGTTTGAAACAGTATGCCGGCGCACAAACGAAGGCTTTTTCCACCGAAGAATACGCGAAAAGGAGCGCAGACAATCAGTTCGAATACTACCGCTACGGTTTTTCGGAAACAGATCGCACCACCTTTGTGGCAGAATACTACTCCTGCAATTTCAGCGTAACAACCGGCACAAAGTACCTCGTCCCCGAAAACCATTGCTACGTCTCGTCGGTCTACTGGGGGAAGTACGCACGTCTCACCATCAAATCCAATCTCCCCGCCGAATTTGTGTATAAGGCGTACAAAGAGCGGGAGGCAGGCATCGACTCGGAGGCGTGGAAGAAAGTGGACAAAAGCAGTTCCTCAGAAATCATAGTCAGGCCCGCTTTGGGCAACCAGGTAAAAGGCAGTAGCGAACTATTTTTCTCGACACTGAAGAGTACGGCCTCCGACTGCGTACCGATCTTTTTCACCGTTTCCCGGTCTGCACCCAAGGAGCTGTGAAGGAAATCCCTACCTGCCTGCGGGAGGTGTTTTGCGGGAAGACATTTTTTTGGTACCTTTGCACCCGTGATACCCCACCTCACGTATCGGAGGGGTTATCGTAAGCGAAATAACGGATTTTCTCACGAAGGTTTTTACCTCCAAAAACTAAGCATCATCATGTATTTGGATTCAGAAAAGAAAGCTGAAATCTTCGAGAAATATGGTACGTCCCGCACTGATACCGGTTCGCCCGAGTCTCAGATTGCGCTTTTCACCTATCGTATTTCTCACCTCACGGAGCACATGAAGGACAACCACAAGGACTTCAACACCTCCAGAGCGATGAAAGGGCTCATCGGTAAGCGTCGCCGCCTCCTTGACTACCTTATGAAAAAGGACATCGAACGCTACCGCGCGATCATCAAAGACCTCGGTATTCGTCGCTAAGGAAAAGAGAGAAAGTCGGGTCAAAACTTTTGGAGATTACGAAATAAAGCTGTACCTTTGCACACGCTGAAGATTCAGACTTTATTTCAAACGAGATAAGAATCTTTTTCAAGGCTCATTCGTCTATCGGCTAGGACACCAGATTTTCATTCTGGGAAGGGGAGTTCGATTCTCCCATGAGCTACAGATAAAGGTTTTCTTTTGGGAAAGATTCAGTTCACGCTCCGGAAGCCCCACTCGGCGGATCGGTATTTATCAAAAGGAAAGCATCACAAGTAAAGAGATATGGCAGACCATAAATCAGCACTCAAGAGAATACGTCAAAGCGCTGTGCGTCGCGAACGTAACCGCTACTACGGCAGGACTATGCGTCACGCCGTACGCGACTTCCGCGCACTCACGGACGCAGGTGAAGCAGAGGCAAAGCTCCCCGAGCTCTCCAAGCTCCTCGACAAGATGGCGACGAAAGGGCGTATCCACAAAAATAAGGCCGCGAACCTCAAGAGCTCGCTCGCTCACTTCGCGGCCAGCCTCAAGCAGGCCTAACGGAAGCATTTCCCCGTACTCTGTGGCGGGGTGGTAATTCGGCTCATTCGTCTATCGGTTAGGACACCAGATTTTCATTCTGGGAAGGGGAGTTCGATTCTCCCATGAGCTACAGACACTAAGGGTCTCGGCACATTGATGCCGGGGCTCTTTTTGCGTGACGAGTAGACATCCTGCCACATAAAGAGAGCGTCCGCCGGACGCTGTGTCTCAGCGGACGCTCCTGTATAAGCAAAGAGGATTTACTTCCTCAGCAAGTCAAAACGGTCATTGTCCATCACTTTCGTCCACGCAGATACGAAATCACGGACAAATTTCTCCCGATTGTCGTCCTGGGCGTACACCTCTGAGTAAGCACGGAGGATGGAGTTGGAGCCGAAGACGAGATCGGTACGGCAAGCCGCCCACTTCTTCTCCCCCGTCTCACGCACCACGATATCATAGCTATTCTCTCCCGTGGGTCGCCAAGAGTACCGCATATCGGTGAGGACACGAAAAAAGTCGGTCGTGAGTGCACCCACGGTCTCCGTGAATACGCCACATTTGTCGTCCGCGTAATTGGCGCCAAGCACACGGAGACCTCCGATGAGGACGGTCATCTCGGGAGCTGTGAGGTCGAGCTGCTGGGCACGGTCGAGGAGCATCTCTTCCGGCTTCAAACTTATGCCGCTACGGAAGTAGTTACGGAAGCCGTCAGCAACGGGCTCCAGGAACTTCCAATCATCCGGGTCGACATCCTCCTGACGCGCGTCCCCTCTCCCCGGAGAGAAAGGTACCTTCAGATCAAAGCCGGCCTTCTTTATGCCGTCCTCCACCGCGACGTTACCGCCGAGGACGATGGTATCGGCGACGGAGATGCCGCTCTCTTGCGCAATTTTCTCGAGTACCGGAAGTACTTTATCCAACCGCTCGGGCTCGTTTGCCACCCAATGACGTGCCGGCTCAAGACGGATATGTGCTCCGTTCGCACCGCCACGGTAGTCGCTGATACGGAAAGTACGCGCACTGTCCCAAGCCGTCTTCAGAAGGTCTTGCTGCGAAAGTCCGGATCTGCGAATACGGTCTTTTACGGCATCGATATCGTAATCTTTCTTGCCAAAATCCTTTATCGGGTCTTGGTAAAGCAGATCCTCCTCAGGGACATAAGGACCAAAGTAGCGTGACTTGGGACCCATATCCCGATGGAGCAGTTTAAACCATGCCTTCGCAAAGGTCTCGGAGAAATACTCGAAGTCGGACATAAATTTCCGGCAGATCTCACGGTAGACGGGATCCACTTTCATCGCCATATCGGCGTCCGTCATAATCGGGATTGTCTTAAGGGTGGGGTCATCCGGATCACGTGGTTTGTCTTCCTCGGCAATCTCGATAGGCACCCACTGCCAAGCTCCGGCAGGGCTCTTCGTCAGTGTCCAATCGTGCCCGAAGAGCATCCTGAGGTAACCGTCGTCCCACTTGGTGGGATCTGTAGTCCAGGCTCCTTCTATGCCTGAAGTAATCTTATTTCGCGCCAAGCCGTTTTGGTTGGGATTGATCCATCCGAGACCTTGTGCTTCGAGGTCAGCGGCTTCTGGATCTTTGCCCAAAACCTTCGCCGGGCCTGCTCCGTGGGTTTTACCGAGCGTGTGCCCACCGACGGTAAGCGCCACCGTTTCTTCGTCGTTCATCCCCATTCTGGCAAACGTCTCTCTCACCTGATCCGCAGTCGCCTGGGGGTTTGGCTTGCCGTTAACGCCTTCTGGGTTGACGTAGATGAGTCCCATCTGCACCGCAGCAAGGGGGCGTTCAAGGGAGGAGGGTCGGTCTACTTCTTCGTACCGGGTATCGCTCGGTGCGAGCCACTGCTCTTCGGCGCCCCAGTAGATGTCTATCTCGGGATGCCAGATGTCCGTTCGACCGAAAGCAAAGCCATAGGTCTTCAGACCGATGGACTCGTAGGCGACGTTTCCCGCGAAAGGGATAAGGTCCGCCCAAGAGATCTTGTTGCCGTATTTCTGTTTGATTGGCCAAAGGAGCCGGCGCGCATTGTCGAGGGAAGCGTTGTCGGGCCAGGAATTAAGCGGAGCAAAACGCTGGTTACCGTGGTTACCGCCTCCCCGACCGTCGGCGATGCGATATGTGCCTGCGTTGTGCCATGCCATACGAACAAAAAGTCCGGCATACGTACCGTAGTCAGCGGGCCACCAAGGTTGCGAATCGTGCATCAGATCGAGAAGGTCCTTACGGAGTGCCTCTACGTCGAGGCTCTTGAGGGCTTCGACGTAATCGAAGTCTTTGTTTGGGAATGGCTGTGTCCGGCTATCCTGTTGAGCGAGGATGTTTAGCTTGAGCGAATTCGGCCACCAGTCCATAACGGACTCATTGGCTCTGGTGTTGGAGCCGTGCATATAGGGACAGCCTCCTGTCTTTTTTCCTTCCATAAAATTGTGGAACGTTTAGGTGTGATTAAATACAGCATAAATATACCGATTTTTCATCGCCACAGGAAGTCAAATAGACAAAAAAGATTACTCTCTTTTAACAAAGAAACAAAATAAAACACTCTTTTTTGGCTGTGTCGGAGAATTTGCTCACCTTTGAGGCAAAAGTCGCGGGGTATCCCTCTTGGGAAAGACGCGGCAAAAATGCAAACAGTCTCCCAAGTGTGGGGGACAAAGAAATAAGAGTATAACAGATCCCCGGCCATAGACGGCACAGGATCACAATGCAAAGAAACAGGAAAGTATGAAAAAGCTTTTGCTCGCAGCTGCTGCTGCACTTATGACTGTCGGCGCTTACGCGCAGTATCGTCCCACGTTCATCATCAGCGCAGGTTACCAGGGCGCTACGCTGAAGATCGGTGACAGCAAGGACACCAAGATTGCTTCAGGCGCACGTGTCGGCATCGACGCAGACTTCAGTCTCTACGACGCAGGTTATATGAATATCTCCTTGCGTCCCGGGGTACACTTCTCTATGAAGGGTTCGAAGCTGGAAAGCGGCTTCAAGTTTGGTGACCTCATCGACACGAAGTCATCTGCTACTACCCACCTCTATTACATCGACGTCCCCATTCTTGCAAACGTGGGCTTCAACGCAGGCGAGTTCGGTGTCTTCGTCAATGCAGGTCCTTACCTTGGTGTCGGCGTGGGAAGCTCTCTGACTACGACAAGCAACACGAAGACCGCAGTCACGGATCCCAAGACCACTAAGGACAGCAAGTCCACGGATCTCTTTGGTGACAACGGCGCATACAACAGATTCGACTGGGGTATCCAAGTTGGTGGCGGTGTAGAGTACAACCGTTTCCTCGTGGGCGTAGGTGCTCAGTTCGGTCTCCAGAACATCAACAGAGTAAAAGAATCTGCCGGCATGACACTGCCTGCGACCAAGAACTCTGCATTCTTCGTAACCGTAGGTTACCGCTTCTAATAAGCACAGGTAAGTCAAGATACGCTCAAAAAGACCCTCTTCCCCACCCCGGGAAGAGGGTCTTTTTTCGGAGATACAGACCGAGGAAGTTCTCCCGATCCGTACCGCGCCCCAAAGAGATACAGACCAAGAAGATTGTCTCGGTCTGTATCTCTTTTTTCGTGTACACGGGGGAGAGGGAGGCAAGAGTTCGCCCGTCACAATCCCGACAATCCGGAGGACGTGCCGGCATTGACCTCCCATTCGGAGCGCACACAGAGAGAAGGCAAAAGTTCTCTATAAAGTGTTAAAAAATAGAAGTGTCACGACATTGTAACATCGCCATGGCACCTTTGCAGCGGATTTGGAAAGCGGCTCTACGCCGCCACGCGTTTTCCTTCGGGAGAATGAGCAAACACTTTTTGAACGAAAAAAATACTGCAGGACTCTGTGATTTTATGAAGTTTCGTGCTCTACTTGCAATCATCCTATCGGTAGCGACCGCCACCTTTGCCTTCGGGCAGAAAAAAGGATCGGGAAACGGGTCGATCGTAGGTACAGTCCTCGATGCGGCAGAGGGCTACCCCCTCACAGGTGCCACAGTACGCATCGAAGGCACAGGATTGGGCGCCATCACCGACCTTGACGGCAACTACAGCATCCGGGATGTCCCGGCCGGCACCTACTCGGTGGTCATTTCCTACATCTCTTACCTCACGAACACGGTGGAGAAAGTAGTCGTAACCGCGCATAAGTCCACCGTCCTGGACTCCAAGCTCTCCACTGACGAGAAAATGCTCGGCGAAGTAGTGGTGGAAGCAGAGGGCAATAACGAGACAGAATCGCTGTTGCTCCTTAACCAAAAGCAATCCCTCATCGCCACACAAGCAATCGGCGCTCATGAGCTTTCACGGAAAGGCATCGGCGATGCGGAAGCCGCCGTGGCTCAAATCTCCGGCATCAGCCGCCAAGAGGGGCAGAAAAACGTCTTCGTGCGCGGTCTCGGAGACCGGTACAACACCACGACACTCAACGGCTTCCCTCTACCCTCGGACGACCCCGAGTCCAAAAACATCTCGCTCAACATCTTCGAGACCGATATGCTCCGGAGTGTCGGTGTCTCCAAAGCCTTCACGGCCTCTCAGACCGCTGAAGTCGGCGGCGCCATAATAGACATTCAGAGCAAAAAACTCGTCGGTGACAGGCTCTTCCGGGTCAGTGCAGACGCAGGAGTAAATACGTCTGTACTCGGCAACAATTTTTACCGTCCGGACGGCACCAACTACTGGGGCATCTCCAACCGAGACTTTGTCTTCGAGCCGGGCGAGCAGAATAACGACATCCCCGCAGGCACTCCGAACCCTATGTCCAACAGCCTCACCCCGAGGAAGGTCAATGCACCTATCGACCACTCTTTCGGACTTATGGCGGGTAAGCGATTCAAAGTGGGCGACAATAACAGCCTCTCTATGATCCTTGTCGCAAACCACACCGTGAACAATTCTTTCTCCAACCGTATCTCCCGCAACTTTAACTCCGTAGTATCGAAAGTAGCCGATGCATCCTACATCTTCGAGTCCGCTCAGACCGGCACCGTCTCCACGACCGACACACGCCAGATCGTGATGGGCAACGCCACACTCGACCTTGGGAAGAGACACAGCATCGAGTACAACTTCCTCGGAATCCACAGCAATAACCGGTACTACATCTTCACCTCCGGCAGCGGCGGCGAGTATACAGAGCCCGAAAACGACTTCGGACAGTCCGTAATCTTTGAGAATGCGAGAGACAATTACCTGATGGTCAATCAGCTGCTCTCGCACTGGGCGATCGCGGACAAACTCAAACTCAGTGTCGGTGCCAGCTATGGCAACCTCAGAGGCTACGAGCCGGACCGTCGCAAATTGTACTTCAATAAGTCCGTGACAGGAGACACCCTCAAGGACAAAAAATCCACCTGGTCTCTCGGTGCGGGTAACAGCAACTTCAGATACAACGACATCCTGAAGGAAAATCAACTGACCGTGCGTGCGGGATTCGACTGGGCGTATGCCGACAAGTCTTCCCTAACGATAGGGTACGACTTCCAGAGGTACAACCATGACTTCGTAAACCGGGCTGTGCAGCTCAATGGAGACAGGACACAGGCACTCTCGATGGAGGAATTGGAGGCAATCGACTTCTCCAACATCTTCAAGTACGACCGGAGCAAACCGAACGGTGGCATCTACGATCCCAATACAACGATCTACTTCCGCGGGGACAAAAAAGTACACTCGCCCTATATCGAAGTGAATCATACCCTCAGCGACCGTTGGTCCGTGAACCTGGGTGTGCGTGCAGACTTCGTCGAGCAACGAACCATCTACGGACAGAACGAGCTTCCCAAGGATGCCGCCGGCACTTTGATGTACGACTCCGTGCAGTTCAGGCGCCCGATCTGGCTCCCGTCCGTCAACATCAAGTACGCCATCAACGACGAGCACACACTCCGCCTCAGCGCGTCACGGTCCTACGCCGTGCCGAGGTTCAAAGAGTTCTCGCAGTACAACTACATCGGCTTGGATTACACGGTCTATGGCTGGCCGTTCAATAAGGTCTCCTACTTCTGGAACGCAGACCTGAAGTACGACTGGTACCTCTCGGACGACGAGTACCTCACGGTGGGAGTCTTCTACAAGCACCTCACAGACCCGATGGGCAAGGGATACTTTGGCGGACCGGCTCGGAAGATGGAGTACCGGAGGACTGCCGAAGAGGCCAACGTGGCCGGCGCGGAGGTAGACTTCAAGAAAAACCTCCTGGACTTCTACAACGAAGGCACACAGGAGCGTCACAAACTCACCCTCGGACTGAACGCCTCTTACCTCTTCTCCAATCTCTGGCTGAACTTCCCTGAGACGAATCATCCGTCCGATAAATCAAATTTCCCCGCAAAGAACGCCCGATACACTCAGCTTGAGAGTGCCTCTCCGCTTCTTGCCAACGGAGACCTCACCTACACCTATACCAAGGGAGCCAAGAGCTACAGTGCGGCGCTGCTATTGAGCTACTTCTACGACCGCATCTACGCCTACGGCAGCATCGATATGTCCAAGTACGACCTCGTCGAGAAAGGTATCCCCACGCTGAACTTCGTAGCGTCGGTCGATCTCACCGACAAGCTCTCGATCAAGCTCAAGGTCAATAACCTCCTGAACCCGCACTACACCGTCTCCCAGCTCGCCAACGACATCATCCGGCGCGAGCTCTCGACCCAAAACCCCGACGGGCTTCCGATTCTTCAAGGCTCTTACGACGACATCTACGAGTTTGACGACCCCTACATCGGCACGGACTTCGGCAAACCCTATGTAGTACGCGACTTCCGCTACGGCATAAGTTTCTCGCTGGGGCTCACCTGCAAGTTCTGACCAAACGAACCAAAGACCAAATTAAATACACACTCTAATCCTTAACAAAACCCTCACGTTATGAACGTAAGCATCAAAACTCTCGCCACCGTCCTTGCGGCGTGCGTACTTACTCTCGGTGCAGTGTCTTGCAACGAAGACCCTGTCAATAAGCCCGATCCCACGCCTACTCCCAAACCCAAACCCAATCCCGACCCCGACCCCGCTCCGGTAGTGGCAGGTGACGTCATCAACGGAGAGATCACCGGCGTGAAGGATCTCAAAGCCGGCACCATCTACACCCTCGACGGCACACTGTACGTCAAGAAAGGCGGCACCCTCAATATCGGCGCAGGAGCCATCATCAGCGCCACGCCCAAGTTCGACAGCTACATCATCGTTGAGAGAGGCGGCAAGATCAACGTCAACGGCACCGCAGAAAAGCCCGTCATCATGACCAGTACGAAAAAGGAACCGGGTGCTTGGGGTGGTCTCATCATCGCGGGCAACGCCCAGATCAACGAAGGCTCCACCCAAAACGTGGAAGTCAACCCCATCCTCAAGTACGGTCAGTATCCCGGTACGCCCGAGCTGAAGAATGACGACAACTCAGGCTCCATCAAGTACCTCATCCTCGAGTACACCGGCGCCAACCAAAATGACGAAGTAGAGCACAACGGGCTCACCCTGCACGGTGTAGGCTCCGGTACGACGATCGAAAACATCTTCGTCTACAAGTCTGCAGACGACGGTGTCGAGTTCTTCGGCGGTGCAGTGAACGTCAAAAACTTCCTCTCCGTGGACAACGACGACGATATGTTTGACTTCACCCAAGGCTACATCGGTACGCTGTCCAATGCCTACGGTATCTGGAGCGCGAACCACAAGTCCGGGGAAGAAGACCCACGTGGTATCGAAGCTGACGGCAACCACGACGGCAACTTCAAGGATGCTCCTACCCAGTCCAACTTCAAGATTGAAAACCTCACCATTGCCCTGAACCACGCGCCCTCCACAGTCGTAGGCGAATACCCCGTCGATGTCATTAAGGTGCGCCGCGGTGCCTCTGCGACCATCAATGGATTCTACCTCATCGGAGGTGGAAGCTACGATAACATATTCGACACCACTGACAAAAAAGGTGATGCAGTAAACGTAGTCATCAACGCAAACCTTAATGACTTCACCGGCAAGGCAATCGGATCCGCTATGAACAAAGGGAAGTTTACTGAAAATGGAATGAGGACGACAGGTACCGACCAAGCCCTCTTCGCGTGGACCGGTTACGACTTCAAGACCGACACCTACACGTCTAAAGCAAAATAAGATAAATCCGAACTAACTACCAAGCCCGCTCTTTTACCGAGCCACAAACCGGCAATCGATGGGCAACAAAAAATTCTAAACATTTTACAAGAGTACAACTGTATCAGAGCCCGAGACCGTGCGAACGGCTTCGGGCTCGCCCATATATCGGGGGACACCCCATCACCCAAACCTCCCATTCAGGAACCGCAGGAAATCTTGGTACGTGTCTCGTCATTTCTTTGGCCCGTACCGGGTTGGGGACGAGGTACGTATCTCGTCGTCCGCTCGGTACGGGTCTCTTTTCCCTGCTCCCGGGTGTGATAAAGGATCCTTTTTCAAAGGTCTCATAAAAGGGGTATATTTGCTTAGCTTTAGACGTTACATTATCATCAAAGTAGGAAAAAAGGAGGAACAAAAGCATTGAAAGGTACATTCAAGAATTTCTGGAAGGGGGTTGCGCTCCTCTTCTCCCTCTCGGCTCTCATCGCCGGGCTGGCAAGTTGTGCGGACTCCGGAAGTCCGGAAGAGCAACTCAGCGCAGAGATCGTGAAGCTCCGCGTTTTTGCAAACAAGACCGCAGGCGGTGCCTACCGCTTCGTCGAATATTCGGGCGATAAAGAACCCGCGAATCCCACTGTGAAGACGACATTCAGGATAGAAGGTTTCGACAGTATCTTCAAAGCAGGCACGGAGTACCTCATCTCTGTGAGAAAATACACCAATAGCGTCTCCGGAACCGTCACCTACAACTTCATCTCGATCATCAGCACGGCACCGGGCAGATAATCCTTGCCCCGGGAGGCGTTTTTCACGCAAATAAATGGAGGACATCATTACGACAGGAGAGGAGATCGAATCGATCCCGCAGAGGCGCTCGCTCTTGGGGCGCGCCCGCGGCTTTTTCGCCGGCGACACGGTGATATGGCTCATTTTGATTGCCCTGATGCTCGGCAGCATCGTGGTGGTCTTCTCGGCAGTGAGCCAAGAGGCTTTTCGTGCAGAAGCCAGAGGAGGTCTCTTTTACGGAGAGTTCCTCAAGCACCTCTTGCTCATCCTGGTCTCCTTCATCATCGTGAGCGTGATGAGCAGGATCAGTAGCAAGTTTTACCAGCAGTTCTCTTTCACTTTCATCCTCCTCTGCATCGGACTCTTGGTCTACACGCTCGTGGCGGGGGCGGAGCTTAATGAGGGAAAGCGTTGGATCAGTCTCTTCGGGTTCACAATACAGCCGTCCGAGATCAGCAAAGTGGCGGTCGTGAATTACGTCGCGTTCAGTCTTTGGAAAGACGAGGGACGGACGTCGCTGAATACGTTCATCCGCACGTGGTGGCCCGTGGGTGCCGTCATCCTGCTCATCGTCTTTGAAAACATCTCGACGGCGGCATTCATCTTCCTCATCACCGTCGTTACGACCATCATCGGCGGCATCAATAAGAAGTACACGGGATACCTGATCTTGGCAGCTATGGCGGCGGGTCTGGTTCTTGTGATGTTCAAGCTCTTTACCCCCGATGCCGAAGGCGTGGGACGAAGCGAGACGGGACACAACCGCATTATGCGCTTCGTCACGAAGATGTTCAAGCCCGTGAACGAAGAGACCTACGACGATATTATGGGGATGGACTACCAGGTGGTTATGGCCCAAAAAGCCATCGCCAACAGTAACCTCATCGGCAAAGGTGCGGGACGTGGCGAGCTCCGCCAATGGCTTCCCGCCGCCTACTCCGACTACATCTACAATGTCGTGGTTGAGGAATACGGTTTGGCAGGCTCCGTAATCTTGCTTTTTACGTACATCATATTTTTCTGGCGATGCGGTAAGCTCGCCAATCAGAGCAGGTCGAACTACAAGTCCACCCTACTCTATGGCATCGGTCTGACCATCACGGGGCAGGCGGTGATGAATATGATGGTGGCGACGAATCTTCTGCCCGTCACGGGTCAAACGCTGCCTTTCATCAGCAAAGGGGGAAGCTCCTATATCTTTATGTCGATGTTCTTCGGTCTCGCCCTCAGCGTGAGCCGGGAGATACAGGCTTCGAGACGCCGTCAGGAGGCCGAAGCCAGCGGCATCGAAGGGATGCCCGAAGTCGATATGGAAGAAATTCCGGACTACGTACCGGCTGCGGAAGCGACCCCGAGACCATAAAGAAATCCAATTCAAATGAAACGTATCATCATCAGCGGCGGTGGCACGGGAGGGCATATCTTCCCGGCACTGTCCATAGCCGGAGAGATCAAGAGGCGTTACCCCTCGTGCGAGATTCTCTTCATCGGAGCAGAAGGGCGCATGGAGGCAGAGCGCGTCCCGGAAGCAGGGTACCCCATAAAGCTGCTCCCGGTCCGCGGACTGGAGAGGGGCGGAGGTCTCTTGAGCAAATGGCGGACGCTCTCCCACCTCATCAAAAGCATCAATATCGCCCGAGGGTTTATCAGCGACTTCAAGCCCGAAGCAGCGGTGGGCGTGGGCGGCTACGCCTCGGCTCCCACGCTTATTGCGGCGGGTAAGAGCGGAGTACCCACGCTTGTGCAGGAGCAAAACTCCTTTGCGGGCAAGACGAATAAACTCGTGGGTCGGCACGCGAACACGGTCTGCGTCGCCTATGCGGGGATGGAGCGTTTCTTCCCCCGCGCCACTAAGATTGTACTCACCGGCAACCCCACCCGTAAGGAGCTTGCCGATCTGGAGCGGAAGATGCCCGAAGCCTATGCGTACTTCGAGCTTGACCCCGCAAAAAAGACACTCCTCATCCTCGGAGGAAGCCTCGGCGCAGGGTCGATAAACCTCGCCGTCTCCGGCTTTGTCGGGAAGCTTGGCAAGGAAGAGGGTCTCCAGGTAATCTGGCAGTGCGGCAAGAGTCACTATGAGGAAATGAAGGATCGCACCAAGGACACGCTTCCCGAAAACGTCCGTCTCCTCCCTTTCATCTCCCGTATGGACTTCGCCTACTCGATAGCCGACCTCGTCGTCTCGCGTGCGGGTGCGGGTTCCATTTCGGAGCTCACGAATTTAGGGCTGCCTATGGTACTCGTCCCCTCTCCGAACGTCGCCGAAGATCATCAGACCAAGAATGCCGAAGCCCTGGTAAGTGAGGCTGCCGCGATTATGGTTCGCGACAACGACGCCGTCCATGACTTGATCCCCGTCGCACTTGAGACGATTCGTGACGACGCGAAGCTCGCCGGGATGTCCGAAGCCGCACGCAAGATGGCACTTCCCAAGGCTGCGGAAATGATTGTCGACGAGATCGAACTTCTGATCAAACAGGCATAGACCTTACACGAAAAAAGGTACAGACCGAGAGACGGACGAGATACGTACCGAGGGTACGGTCTCCTACGGACCGGGGGAAACATCCCGGTACGTACCTCCCAAAAGAAGCACACTGTACGCACATACAGACCATGACGCAAGAAACGTTCTTTTTCATAGGCATCGGGGGCATCGGTATGAGCGCCCTCGCCCGTTATTTCCTGCTCTCCGGGCACCGCGTCGGCGGCTATGACCGTGTACGAACCCCCATCACTACCGCTCTTGAAGAGCTCGGGGGAGAGATTATTTACGAAGACACCCCTGAAAAAATGGCGGACGCCTTTCGTGAGAATCCGGAGGTTCGTGTCGTCTTCACCCCTGCCATTCACGAAGACAACCGTCTGAGACAGTACTTCAAGGCCAAAGGCATCCCCGAGAGGAAACGCTCCGAAGTACTCGGCGAGATCTCGCGTGTGCACAAAGCGCTCTGCGTCGCAGGCACCCACGGCAAGACGACAACCTCCACGCTCCTCGCGCACCTGTTGAAGAGTTCGCACATCGGGACGAATGCGTTCCTCGGAGGGCTCTCCCTGAACTTCGGCTCCAACCTCCTTGTGGACGACAAAAGCCCCTACGTGGTCGTGGAGGCCGACGAGTACGACCGCTCTTTCCATCGCCTGTCGCCTTTTTGCTCCATCATCACGAGCAATCGTCCCGACCACCTCGATATCTACGGGACGGAAGAGGCGTTCCACGAAGCATTCCGCCTCTTCGCCGGTTTGACGAGCAAGGAGGGACGGCTTTTGCTCCAAGAAGAAGTCCGGGATCTGCCTGCCCCGGAGGGTGTCCTGGTCGAGACCTACGGTGCCTCCGAGGTCTGTGACTATTACTACTCCCGTCTCCGCTACGAAGGGGGCGAGCTCTTCTTTGACTGGCACTATGACGGCGGGAAGGGGGTCTTCAGAGATCTCCAAATCGGCACTCCGATAGAGATCAACGTGCTCAACGCCACAGCCGCCCTCGCCCTCGCCTACCGTCTCGGCTGCACGGAGGAAGAGCTGCGGGAGGGACTGAAGACGTTCCGCGGGGCACACCGCCGTTTCGAGCGCACCAAGCTCCCCGGCGGACGTGTGGTTATAGACGACTACGCCCACCACCCGGACGAGATCCGCGCCTCACTCGCCTCGATACGCGACCTCTACCCGGAGCGCGAGATTACCGTGGTCTTCCAACCTCACCTCTTTACCCGCACCAGGGATTTTCTTGAAGACTTCGGGCGTGCGCTCTCCATAGCGGACGAAGTCATCCTCATCCCCATATACCCGGCGCGCGAAGAGCCCATCCCGGGCGTCACGAGCGAAGCCATCCTGCCTTTCGTCACTTCTGCCCGTAAGAGTGTGGCGACGAAAGAGACCCTTCCCGCTGTCCTGAGGGGAAAGAAGCCCGAAGTACTCGTGATGATGGGCGCGGGGGACATAGAGTTCGAGGTACCAAAAGCCATCGAGAGCCTGAAAGACTGACAGACCGACAGGTCGGACGAGATACAGGCCGAAAAGGAGGCGAGATACAGACCGGAAATCCGGGGAGATACAGACTGAAAAGAAAGCGAGATACAGAGCGATTTTTTTGGACAAACAGATGACGAAAGAGACAAGACACAAGATTACCCGAAGCATTCTCTTTGTGCTCGCAGGGCTGCTCCTCCTTGCCCTGCCGGTCTCCTATATCCTCTCCCAAGGACAGGCACGGTATGCCGTCCTGCCGTACAAGACGATCGTGAAGATCGAGAGGTCTTCGCCACGATCCTCTTTTTTGAGGACAGAGGAGATCATCAAAGAGCTGCCGTTTTCGATCGAAGACAGTGTCTCCTCACCCGTGAGAATAGGGGAACTCGAACACACGCTGTCCGAAAAAATCGCCTACCTCAAGCGTGCCGAAGTCTTCATCTCGCCCTCTGCACGCACCCTTAATATCCGGGTAATCGAGCGGACACCCATCCTAAGGTATTACCGCGGCGGCAAGGCTTATTTCCTCGACGAAGAAGGAGTCTCCGTCCCCGGCAGAGTCGGAGCGGCGGCTCTTGTCCCCATCGCCACGGGCAACCTCACCGACTCCGTAATCGCCTCCACGGTGTACCCCTTGGCTTCTTACCTCAGCCAAAGCAACGACTACCGGACGTTCTTTCCCTTCATCGACGTCCTCAGCGGGCGACAGATACGCCTGTACCCACGCATCGGAGACTACGTCTTCGAGCTCCACGGCGTCGCCACCCTCTCCGAAGACCTCTCCAAAGTACCTCTCTTTTACAAAAAGATAGTACCCCAAGTGGGCGCTAATAAGTATAGTCTCGTAAAACTCTCCTACAAAGACCAAATCATCTGCACCCGACGCGAAGATGCCGACAAATGACCAGAAGAAACAGCGGGCGTACCTCCTCTCTTCGTCCGTCAACCTGATCCTTCCACCCCTCAAGCTCATCACGGGGATCATCGGACACTCCACTGCCCTCATCGCCGACGCCATAAACTCATTCGGAGACATAGCGTCCAACATCGTCGTCTACCTCTTCCTCCGTCTCTCTTCCCGCCCAAGGGACAAAGACCACGCATACGGTCACGGCAAGTACGAGACAGTGGCCACGCTCTTTATCGGAGTGATGATGTGCATCGCCGGTATCCTCATCGTCGTCAACAGCGCGAACGTGATAGAGCGGTACTTTACCCGAAATGAGTTTCCCACTCCGCCCGAGTGGATAGCGCTCGTCGTGGCAGGCTTTACCCTCGTCCTCAAAGCGATCGCCTACTTCTACACCCACAAGCAGGGCATCGAGACGAAGAGTGAGGCACTGATGGCGCAGGCTCAAGACCACCGCAACGATGTCTTCAGTGCCCTTGCCGTCGCACTCGGAGTGACAATCTCACGGCTTTGGGGCGGCATCTGGAGCTTGGCGGAGCCGGCTGCCGCCATCATAGTGGCCGGCTTCATCATCTACTTCGGAGTAGGGATCTGCATCCCTGCCCTCCGCAAACTCACCGAGGCTGCCATCCCCGACGAAACGATAGAAGACATCAAGAACCTCATCCTCGGGGTGGACGGCGTCTCCGACCCCCATAACATCCGCACCCGTATGATAGGCTCCAGCACCTTCGCCATCGAGCTCGACATCCGCGTAGACGGGAATATGCCGCTGTACCAAGCCCACGAACTCACGATGCAGTGTGAGCACCTGATTAGGGAGAAGTACGGCGAAGAGACCCACATCAACATCCACGTGGAGCCCACCAAACCCTTTACCCACATCTACTGTGTCCCGAGTAAAGACGCGTGAGGAACTGCTCCTACCAGCCCGTCTCGAACCGGGGCGTATCGAAGCCGGCGTAGACGAAGTGGGACGCGGATGCCTGGCGGGTCCCGTTTGCTCGGCTGCCGTCATCTTACCCGAAGACTTCGTACTCCCCGGTCTCACCGACTCCAAGCAGCTCACCCGCCGGCAGCGGGAAGAGATGGATCAAGAGATACGCCATCGGGCCATTGCCTATGCCATCGGAGAAGCTTCGCCCTCGGAGATAGACAGGCTGAATATTCTTGGAGCCACATTTCTCGCGATGGAGCGCGCCATCACCGCCCTACCCCTTAAGCCCGAGTATCTTCTCGTGGACGGCAACCGTTTCCGCTCCACCCTCGAAGTGCCCTTTGAGACAATCGTAGGGGGCGATGGTCGGGTGGCGAGCATCGCGGCAGCAAGTGTCCTCGCCAAAGTCCACCGCGACCGTCTGATGGCACGGCTATCGGAAGAGTACCCCGGCTACGGTTGGGAGCAAAACGCAGGCTACGGCACCCGCGCCCACCTTATGGGTATAGAGGAAAAAGGACTCACTCCCTACCACAGACGCTCTTTCCGTCCTTGCAGAAAGGGACTTTTCGATTAGATCTTTCGCCCCCGAGGTTTCCGACCACCCAAGAGGGGGAAGCAAAACCACGGTCTGTTTTCGGTCGTACCGGGGAGATTTTTTCGACCTGTACGGGAGCAGGAAAAGATACAGACCGAGAAGGGGGCGAGATACGTACCGAAATCTTTTCCTACGCTTTGGCTCTAAGCTCTCCTTGGTCGTCAATAAGGAAGATCCTGAGCTTGCCTCCGGGCAGGAGCGGGGCGCAGACTTCGTGACAAAGAGAAGCGATACGGACGAAAAAGGCTCTTTCGTGCTCGGGGACGAGCGACCACAATTCCCGCGCCATCGTGATGCCCTTGATTTTTTCTATCGTCTCAAGGGCACATCCTGTATCTTCGGCCACCCGAACCAAAAACGCATGGTGCATCGTAGTTTTGTGACTGTGGGTGTCAAGCTCGCCCTCTGCCAACTTGACCGCCTTGCCGATCATCAGCACAAGGGCGATCTCCGGGAAGCCCTCATCCGCACCCATCTTTATCGTCTCGCCGATAAAGTTCCCGTATTGGACAAAGGATTGGGGGGAAAGGTCGGGGAAGAGTTTTTTGACGAAACGCTCGCTCTTGGCTCCGGAGTTAAGGACAAGCAACTCCATTCCGAGCGCACGCGCCACAGCGATCTCTTTTCGGATGGAGTCCACCCATCCTTTGAGCGAATAGGGATAAATGATGCCCGAAGTCCCCACCACAGAGATGCCACCCGTCACGCCGAGCTTGGGGTTAAAGGTCTTGGGAGCCAGCTCCGCTCCACAAGGGATGGATATGGTCACGTCAATACCGCCGACGGGCAGGAGCTTACGCACCTCGTGCACGATCATCCTCCGCGGCGTCGGGTTGATGGCGGGCCCGCCTATCTCTATGCCCAAGCCGGGGAGCGTCACGACCCCGACCCCTTCTCCCTGAAGGAAACGGACACCGGAGTGCGCCGCGGTGAGGCGGACGGTGGAACAGATCTCGGTGCCGTCCGTCACGTCGGCATCGTCACCGGCGTCTTTTACCACGGCGGCCGTGACAGAGCCGTCGGGGTTGAGGAATACGGAAGAGACGGGCATGGACATCGGTTCGCCATCGGGAAGGTCAAAAGGCGCTTCCGTCACCGCCTGCTCTTTGGTCAGGAAGAGGAGAGCGGCCACAGTGGCTGCGGTAGCACAGGAGCCTGTGGTAAAGCCGGTTTTGAGCTCGAAGAAAGAGGGCAGGAGTTTCTCTATCGCGCGTCTCAGTCCGTGGGGTCCGGAGACGATTTTGTCCGGAGAATACGGCAGAGGCGGTCTCCTAAGGACGAGGACAGGGATGCCGAGTGCGCGTGCCGCCTCGGTCTTTTCGCAGAAACCTCCCGTCTCGCCACTCTCTTTTGTCACGATAAAGTCGGGATGGATGCGGCGGAAGAGCGCTTCGTCTGTCTCTCCTTCGTCGTAAAAAGAGAGGTGATCCGTCGGGAACCTGTTCTGCGCCACTATCCCGAGCGAATCGGGACGGTGCATAATGCGGACAAAGACTTCAGTTTCTTCCATCAGCGGCTCCAGCCTTGAGATGGAAGAAACCCCGGCAAGCGAAAGAAGACGGCGGGGCTTGGCTTTACGGAGGAACCGGTCCAGGTCATCAAAAGAGTCGAAATAGCGGAGACGCGTGTCTTCGGGCGGAAATGTACGCTCGTACCGAATGACGGGGATACCCGTCTCGGAAACCGCCCGCCCTATATTCCGATGCACGAGGGTGGCGAAAGGGTGTGCCGCGTCAACGAGAAGCTGTATCCCTTTTTCCCGGATGAGGGCAGACATCGCTTCCGCGTCCAAGCCTCCCGTCAGACGCTCGCCATTAGCGCTCTGCACTTTCTGTCCGTCCGTCTTCGTGGAGTAGTAGAAGGTCGTGCCCGCCGCGTCCGATACTTCGCAGGCCACTCTGCCCTCCGTCGTCCCGCCGATGACTAATAGCGGACTCCTTTCCGTCTCTATACTATTCATGATCCAAAGCCTCTATCAGCGCCTCAATGGTGTCGAAGCAAGCCTCCTCTCTGCCCTTCAGTCTCAGTATGATCTTGCCCCCGTCGATTTCGATCTCGTCTTCGCTCTCGATCCGAAAAGACGCATAGATCCGGTACCTCAAAAGAGCCTTAGAGACGAGGGAGTACGCTACCGTGTGACGTCCCGTAAACCTTATAGTGCGGTCGTAGCCGTTCTCAATGCGAAAAAGTCCCGATCTTTGGTCGAAAACGATACCTTTGTGGGAGAAAAAATCGGTAAAGACCCCCTGCAGAGCCAAATCCTCGGGAGTACCGATGTGCAGGCGCGGCTCTTGGTCAAAAAGCCAAATCTTATCGGCTATCTGCAGTGCCAGCTCCAAGTCGTGCGTGGAGAGGAAGATGGTCTTACCGGTCTCGCGGGAGAGCCTGTGGAGAAGCTGCATTATTTCCACTTTGCTCGGGAAGTCGAGAAAGGCGGTAGGCTCGTCCAGAAAGATGGCAGGCGTATCTTGGGCAAGGGCTTTGGCGATCATTCCTTTCTGCTTCTCGCCGTCGCTGAGGGAGTGGAGCAGACGGTGTTCGAGCTGCCGGATGCGCACCATATCGATGGCTTCGTCCACCTTTGCCCGGTCTTCCGGCATCAGCGAGCCCCAGAAGCCGGTGTAAGGACTCCGACCCATCTCCACGAGTTCCCTAAGGGTTGTATTGTAGAGCGAAGGACGCTCGGTGAGGACGACGCTAATAAGGCGCGAGAGAGCCTTATCGGAGTACTTGGAGACCTCTTTCCCAAAGATCAGCACTTCTCCCCCCAGCTTGGGCTGAAAGGCGGAGAGGGTGCGGAGGAGGGTAGACTTCCCTATGCCGTTGCTGCCAATGAGGCAGGTGAGCTCGCCCGAAAAGAGAGTGCCCGTGATGTCCCGGGCTACCGTCTTCGTTTTCTTCTTCCCCACATACCCGATTGCGAGGTTCCGCAGCTCTATGGTTTTCGTCTTCAGGCGCGCCATATCAATTGATCTCCTCCCTTCTTTTCCCAAAAAGTACCGAGATGACGATGGGTGCCCCGATGAGTGCCGTGACGGAATTGATGGGTAGCGCACCCTCGAACCCCGGCATCCGGGCGATGAGGTTACAGATGAGTGCGAGCGCCGCACCCACGAGCGTCACGGCGGGCATCAGAATGCGGTGATCCGAGGTGCCGAAGATCGTCCGACACAGGTGTGGCACCGCAAGCCCGAGGAAGACGATGGGACCGCAATACGCCGTCACGATGGCGGTGTATATGCAAGCCGTGGCGATGATGGCAAGGCGCGCCCGACGGACATTCAGCCCCAGACTTCGGGCATAATTGTCTCCGAGACGAAGGAGGTTGAGGGGCTTGATGAGCAAAAAAGCCAAGGGCAAAAGAAGCGTCATCATTCCCGCGAAGAACCAGAGGTGGTCACCCGTGACGTTGGAGAAACTGCCCAAGCCCCACACCACATACGAGCGCACATCCTCGTCGCTCGAGAAAAATTTCATCACCCCGATGATGGCCGTGGCGATGTACCCGATCATCACCCCCATTATGAGGAGGACGGCATTGCCTCTCACTTTTTGGGAAAGGATTAGGATCACGACCATCACAAGCCCCGCACCGAGGATGGCACTCAGCGTCACCGCCATCTCGCCTGCGAACCCGAGACCGGAGAGTGCGGTACCCCACAGGCTGCCGGAGAGAAGCACAATGGAGGCCACGCCGAGGCTGGCACCGGAAGAGATACCGAGCTCCGAGGGTCCTGCAAGGGGGTTGCGGAAGATCGTCTGCATCTGAAGCCCGCTCACGGAGAGACCGATGCCGGAGACGAGTGCCGTAAGGGTCTGCGGGAAGCGCGATTTCCAGATGATGTTTTGCCACACTTCGGAAGTGCCTTCGCCGTGTCCCAAAAGCACCGCCCACACCGACCGGACCGGAATGGGGACGGTTCCCACTGCAAGGTTAAGGAGAATAAAGCCCAGAATCAGTCCCAAGACGAGTACAAAGAGGACAAGGTTACGAGATACAGACCGGGGACGACTCGAGATACGGGCCGGGGAATAAAAATCGGTCCGTGTCCCGCTCCCTTCCGGTACGTACCGAGATGAGGGGCTGCTTTCGGCTCTATTTGGCAGGGATGCGCTCATTCGAGGATTTTGTAATAAACCGGCGTGTGATCCGGCAAGAGATCGGGATGAAAAATCTTGATCAGGTCGGCAAGGACGACATCAGGCTCCACGGGAGTGTCTTCGTAGAAAGGGGTCTTGCGGAGATTACAGTAGATCACTTTCTTTTCCTTAAAAGCACGGAAGTCGGCGTACCTCGAGTCTTCGTCCCGGAGCGCGTCGTAGGAAAAAGCCCCGGGGTAACTATTGGCGATACGCCAAAACTCCGTCTCCGCCCCGCTCGAATACACGGTCTCGAAGTCGACATAGAAGCCGCCGTAACGGTCGTCATTTTTGAGGAAATACTCGGCGCCTGCATCGCGAAAGATATTGGCAAGGAAGCTTTTGCCCCCCACTACGTACCAATTGCCCCCGTGCATCTCCCCGCTCATCACGGTGGGTCTCGTCGGAGCCGAGTCCGCAAGGTCGCACAGGTCGAGGTACCTTTTCTCTACCCCTCCGAAAATTTCGTCCGCACGCTCCTCCGTGCCGAGCAAAAGCCCGATGAACTTCATCCACTCGGCTTGACCGAGGGCGAGGGGCTCTTTGTAGCCGAGGAAGGTCACAAGCGGGATACCGAGATTGCGAAGGACATCGTACCCGCCTTTCTTAAATGGCGAAACGAAAATAAGATCCGGTTTGGTGGAGAGAATCAGTTCCGTATCGAAGTTCCCCTCCATACCGATGCGGACGGTTTGCCCGCGGGCGATTTGGTCTTTGATTTTTTCGTTAAAGAGATATTTGATGCTGTTGATGCCGATGATTTTGTCCGTTTCCCCCAAGGCAATGAAGTGAGACATCTGGAGCGCCGTCATACAAATGGCGCGCGAAACGGGAACCTCAAGCACCTCACAATCGGAAGGGATGCCCTCGGGCTTCGTGCCTCTCGGCACAAGGGCATAGCGGTAGACGAGGCTGCTCTCGCCAAGCGGATCCCTTACTTCCAAGAGACGGAAGCCCTCCCGGTCTTCTACCGAAAACCCTTTGGCATACTTCACGATCACTGACGACTTGGTGGTGCTGTCGTCCTTATGGGAGGACTCTTTCTCTCTCTGTGAGCAGGCGGGGAGGAGGAGCAGAAGCAGACAAAAAAAGAATGGGTAAAAATGCTTCATACGGTCACTTCAGAATTAAAATGGAGAAATAGGGAAAAGGGCGCGAAAGAATGGTCGGGAGGTCGTCCGACAAGAACTCCCGCCCCGCGACGCCTACGTTTTCGAGATAATGCACCTCTCTAATCTCTCCCTTCCTGAGTACCTCTTTTATCGCGCCTTCGCTTCGGGACGGCTTCATAAGGACGACCGTCCGCCTTTGGCTGAGGGCCTCTTCGATCTCATCCGGAGACTGTACAAGCGGAAGGACGAGGAGTCCCTCATCGCCTTTCGCGACGTGCAAGCCTGCCCGCGCTCCGGCGGCAATGAAAGCCGGGACGCCCGGGACGAAAGAGACGTTCACTTCACCCTTGTCCTGGAGAAAATCCGCTATATAGTGCTGAGAAGAGTAGAACCCGCCGTCCCCTTCGGCTACAAAGGAGACTTTTTGCCCCCTTTTCGCCAACTCCTCGATCTCCTCGGCGACCTGCAAGTAGACACGGGTCGCTTCACTCCTGTCTGCCTTCATGGGCACGGCAAAAAGAGTGAGGCGTTCCTCGGGAATGCCGTGGACGAGGAGCAAGTCCCCGGCACGAGAGCCGCCCGAAGTGCCGGGGCAAAAGACGCGGTCGGAAGACTTTAGGACACTGAGGGCTTTGAGCGTAAGAAGCCCGGGGTCGCCCGGACCGAGGGAGACGCAGTAGGCGGTATGCTTTTCCATGACCTTTTATTTCCTGAAAAGGTGCTTGAACTCGTCCGCATAAAGCCGGGAGAGCCCCTTACGGTTACCGATGGCTTCGCCCACGACGATGAGTGTCGTCAGCTTGAGCCCGTTTCCTTTGATGATGGAGGAGAGGTGATCCAGTGTGCCACGATAGATGCGCTGCTCTTTCCAAGTGAGCTTGTGACAGACGGCCACCGGCGTCTCGGGCGGGTACTCGGTGAGGAGCTCCTGCTGAACCTCATCCGCAAGAAGGGCACTGAGGTAAATGCACATCGTACTCCTCGAGCGGGCAAGCATGTGGAGCTTCTCCCTCTCCGGCATCGCGGTGCGCCCTTCGCCCCGTGTAAGTATGATGGTCTGAACCTTCTCAGGTATCGTAAACTCGGACTGCAATTCGGCCGCCGCAGCTTGGAAAGAGGAGATACCCGGCGTGATGTGATAGTCCATCCCCGCCGCGTCGAAGAGCGCCATCTGCTCCTGAATCGCACCATAAATGGAAGGGTCTCCCGTGTGAAGACGGACGATGGAGAGACCGCGGTCGTAAAAATCTTTCATTATCGCAAACTGCTCCTCCAGATTCATTCCCGCGGACGAACGTACCGTGGCACCCTCCTTGGCATACAGGGTCAGTTCTTTCGGCACCAAACTGCCGGCATAGAGGATGAGGTCTGCCCCCTCAAGGAAACGCTTTCCTTTGACGGAAATCAGTTCGGGATCGCCGGGACCGGCACCCACTATCTCGATATGACCGGAAGCCGTGCGGTCGCTCTTCTTGTCCAAAGCGACAGCAAAAGTGAAGTCGTTACCCTCTGAGAGCTTACCCTTGACTTTGGGAAAAAGGAGACGCCCACCGCCGGTCGACTTTATGGCAGTCGCTTCGGAAACCGAGGATGAGCCTGTAACTTCTTTTACTTTGGGGTTGGAGGCACTCGGCACCTCGATGCCTTCGAGATCTTGGGACGTGAAGACCTCCACCGGGACTCCGAACTCAGAGGAGAGCCGGGCCACGAGCGACTCGTCTTTTTTGAGGTCTATCGTGGCGAGCGCCTTTAGAGCGAGAGGCGAAAGGCGGTGGAGCCGCATCTCCTCCCGTATCTTACCCGCGACACCTGTGGGGTCTGCGTCCCTCCGACACCCCACCCCGAGCGCGAGGACACGCGGATGGAAGAGAAGCGTACGCATCCCTTCGGGCGAATAGACAAAAGGAGTCACGGCAAGGAAGAGGTCGAAGTCCGAGAAGTCTATCTCTCCGTAATCGTAGAAGATGGTGACGTGAGCGGGCTTCGTCCGTTCGAGCTCTTCGGTGCCTCTGTCTCTCGCGTCCAGAAGGAGCGCTGTCTTTCGCCCCGATACAAATGCGAAAACAGCCTCGTTCATTTCGCTCTTTTCGACGGGCTCAAGCATCCAGCCGTACTTGTCCGCCATAGTATCCAGAGCCCATAGCCCGGCATTGTCGCTCTGCGTAGTAAGCACCGCTTCGCCTCCGATGATCCGCGCCACCTCCTTCGCAAGCCTGTTTGCCCCACCGACGTGACCGGAGAGGACGGGAATGACGAAGCGCCCCGTCGTGTCGATACAGAGCACGGCGGGATCGGTGTACTTGTCCCGGATGTGCGGAGCTATGGCTCGGGTGCAGATGCCGAGCGCACCGACAAAGATAAGTGACTCCCTTTGGGCAAAAAGCCCGGTCACGGTCTCCGCCACGGAAGACATCGTCAAGAGGTTCTCTCCGCCCCCTGAGGCATAGATTTCCGTCCCCGGGAGTTCGTCCGCTATCGTCCGAGCCAAGGGGATGCCGGCCTCCGAAATGACGAGTATCGATGTGACTACCTTTTCCTCTTTGGGTTTAATCCGCTCTGTACTCATACGTCTGTCTATTCTTGAAAAATCACTCCTTCTCTGCTTTAATAACCTCTATGGGATTGTGGTCGTCCACGGTGAGCATAGTCTGAAATGTCACCCTCAGCCCGCACGCTTCCGAGGCCTGTCTGAAGTTCCGTCTACTTTCGGTCGACACGCCGTTGAAGACCAATGTGCCGTGAGGCGTGAGGAGGGGCGCGATACGCGCCACGACTTCGTCCATCCTGCCTCCGTAGCCCCCGAGGAAGACGGCGTCCGGCTTCGGAAGGTCTCTGAGGTCGGCATCGAGGAAATCTCCTATGACGATCCGTATGCCGGGTGCTCCGAACTTACGGCTGTTTGCCCTCATCAGCCCTTCGCCCTCCGCTCTTTTCTCAAACGAAAAGATTTCGAGATGCGGGTACCTCAGCTTCGCCTCTATGGAGACGGAACCGGTGCAGAACCCCACGTCCCAGAGCGTGTGCTTCCCGCCCAAGTCCAAAGCGTGGAGTGTGACGAGACGGACGGGCATCTTGGTAATCATATTTACCCTTCCGTCAAGGAGGTAAAAGTCGCCCTCAGGGATGCCGAAAGGTCTCTGCCGGTAAGCTGTCTTACGGAGAATAAGGTTATTCGGGTAGCGGAACCCGCTCTCCGCCGCTTCGGCTATGGTCATCGTCCGGATCCGCTCGCCACCGGGATTCCCGAGCAACTCGCCCACACTCATTTCGTAATTATCGTACCCGTATTCGAGCATTCTTTGGGCGATGGTTGCGGGGGTGTGGTGTGCTTTATCCGTGAGTACCCCTATCAGCTCCCTACCCTCTATGAGTGCTTCGTCAAAACGGAGCCAGGGTCTGCCGGTGAGGCTTACCGCGTGCAAGTCTTGGTACGGCAGGAGCAGGCGGTGCGCCAAGGTCTGGAGCGAATTGAAGAAAGGGTACACTTTCATTTCGGTCTCGGGCATCTCCCTCAGGAGTGTCCCTCCGAAGCCGTTGAAGAGCGGATCTCCGGAGGCAAAAATGACCACTTCTTCGTCACGTATTGCGCGGTACCGCTCAAAGACTTCCCCGAGCGGCACCGTGATCGGAATCCACTCGGAGTCGGAGGGCAGCCTGTCCCGCACCAGTTCCAGATGGCGAAGTCCGCCCGAAAAAACGCGGTGTGTGGCTATGACCTCGAAGACTTCCCGACCAAATGCCCGCCCGGGGTTATCGTCCAAGCCTATGAGGATGCACCGAAAAGGACTAAGGGACTTCGTCATACGTCCCTCCCCGGTCTCAAGAGCTCTGCGTCGTCGAGCGTAAGGACGGCGTTGACGAGGGTAGCGGCAAGGTTGCTCCCGCCCTTACGTCCGTCGATTATGATTTTAGGAATATGAGAGAAAGGTTTAATCATCTGCTTGGACTCGATGACGTGTACGAAGCCCACGGGGGCGGCGATGATACCTGCGGGGCGGACGACACCTTTTCGGATCAGGTTGGCCAGCTCCATCAGTGCGGTAGGCGCGTTACCGAAAGCAAAAAGTGCATCACCGTCGGGGTGTTCTTCCGCAGCGAGCCGTATCCCCGCCTGTGTCCGGGTGATGCCTTTTTCTTCGGCAAGTGCTTTTACTCTCGCGTCCGTCAGGTAAGTTTTTGCCTCTATGCCGAGCCTTTCGAGGGCACCTTTGCGGACCCCGGAAGTGACCATTGTCACGTCCGAAATAATGGTCTTTATGGTACCGTCTTTGACTTTGCGGTACAGTGCCTCCACAGCCCCGGGGTCTGTGTACAGAAGATCTTCCATCTCGAAGTCCGCCGTCGTGTGTATCGCGTGCAGCAGCGCCCACTTGCGATCCAATGGGATCTCCGGGTGTCGCAGCTCGCTCTCTATGGTGCGGAAACTCTTAATCATAATCTTCTGTCCCGGCTTCGTCTCCTCATCTTCCTCCGTCTCTCCGAAATAGCCGCGCGGGGTGATGAAGTGACCCTCTTTGGAAAGATAGGACTGCGAGTTGCCGATGAGTACCACGGTAAACATATCCGCGTCCTCGGGGTTGAAGTCGGATAAGGAGGAGACTTTGACCGTCTCGTCCACGCGTCCTGCATTCGTTACCAATCCCACGGGTGTCTCCGGGGTGCGGACTTTCAGGAAGAGTTCTTTCAGCCGGAAAAGTTGCCAAAAGCGCTGACGGCTCCGGGGGTTATAGACACAGGTGACGAAGTCGCCCTCCGCCGCCATCCGGATCCTTTTCTCTATCGTCGGCCAAGGCGTGAGGAGGTCGGAGAGGGAGATGATGCAGAGGTCGTGACCGATGGGCGCTCCGAGGAGAGAGGCGGCTTTTTGGAACGCGGAGATGCCGGGAAGCGTCTCCACTTCGACCGCACTGCCACGCTTCTCCTTCATCTCATAGATGAGCGGAGCCATACCGTAGATGCCGGCATCCCCCGAAGAAATGACGGTGACGGTCTTGCCCTCTTCTGCTTTGCGAAATGCCAGCTCTGCCCGCTCCTGCTCTTTCTTCATCCCGGTATCGATGCACTCCGTACCGGGTGCAAGGAGCGGGGTGATGTACTGAAAGTAGTGCTTGTACCCCACGACGACATCGCTCGACGCGATTGCCTCCGTCACAGCGGGCGTAATATCAGAGGGTGAACCGGGACCGATCCCGGCAACGATAATCTTTCCCATAAGTAGACAAATTAAAAATACAGACGAAGGAGGTCAGAGCCTTGGTCGCCCCGGGTGAAGCAGGTTGTACCTATCAGAGAGAAGAACGCAATGTGTCTCCGAAAACGTATATACCTTTTTCAAGAAACGTATATACCTTTGAAAACGCACCAATCATGCGTCGCCGCAGGAGTGTGTCAAAAGTCCGGACTTTCGGCTCCGAACTCCGAACCGACCTCGGTCTGTATCTCGCGAACTCGAGATACAGACCGAGAACCGGGACTCGGTACGACCGCGGAGGATCTTTCGGTCTATACCTCCGTGGAGGCTTTAGTTCAGCACCATCGTGATGCGGTCCATTGTCGCACCCTTGTCTGCAAACGTAAGCCCTTTCTTAAGGTCTCCGGTTTTCCAGTTGTAGATGTAGACGCAGGAGTTCTCGTTTTGGGAGTTATTGGCGATGTAGACCTCCGAGCCCTTCACGAGCGCAAGCTGCGAAAAGTTGCCGTTGGAGAAAGGAATCTTGTCCAACCATTTCTGCTCACCCGTAGTGAGGTCGAGGACGATCCAGTAGAAGACCCACTTTTTGTCGCTCTTGGTGTCCCATATAGGCTCTTCATCAGGGCGGGCAAACTTCGGATCCTGCATATAGAGGAGGGCTTTATTGTCACCGAGGTAGTCCACGGTAACGATCTTGCCGCGCACTTCACCACGGGAGTTCTTCGTGTAACCGTTATAACTCTTGTCGAAGTCCGTTTCGCCGGCATTGATGCGGAGAAGCGCACCGTGTTGTGCCGTCGTGGAAACCCGCCCTGTACCTGTCTTCTCCCCGGGGAGGACAGAATTGCAGGCGATGTAATAGTTGCCTTTTTCGTCAAAGAAGGTTTTATTCTGGCGGAGTTCCCCAAAGGCGGTACCGGCCATCATCTCGGCTCTGTCCTCAGAGACCAGCTTCTCGACCTTCATCGTTTTGGAGTCCACGAAAGCCATCTCAAACTTCTTGAGCGGAGAAGCAGTCATACCTTTCTTTTTGTAGTGGAAAGAGTAAAGGAGTTTGCCGTCCTTTGCCCTATACCCGAGGAGACCGGAGGAAGTGAAAGTCAGGCCTTTGGGCGGAGCCGGCAATTCGAGCGTGCCACCCGCGATCTCTTTCATCGCTTCCACATCGTACTTCACCCAAAGGACTTTGCTGCTTTCTCCGTTGGCGCCCACGAGCACCAGTGTACGGTCATCGAGCCAGGCGTGGGCGTACTTGCCTTTTTTGAAATAAGCGGAAGGAATCTGCTTGAGGATCTGGATGCCTGTGGGGGTAATCACCGCTTTGACGAACCGGTTGTACTCGTTGACCTGGTAGTAATACTGCCCGCGAAGAATGGTCTCCGGGGTCAGCTGACCCGTGATGTCCGCACCCGTCCCTTCCATCTTGAGCGTACCTTCGGTGAGGGTTTCCGCGCGGTGTACGACGTAGGACTCATCCTGCTGTCCCGTGGCCTTGCTGAGAGGGACCCACACGTCATAGTGAATCGTGCCCGTTTGCGGCGCGGGGACGGGTTCGGATGAGCACGATGCCAAAGAGAGCAACGATGCAGTGGCAAGGCAGGAGAAGAGGGTCTTTGGAAATAACCTTTTCATAATAAGGATAACTTTTATAGAACTGTTTCAGTGGAGGAAGATTCTCACTTTTGCGGAGAAAGCTCGCCCCGGTTTTTGAAGCAAATAATTGTCGTAAATGGTCTGATCAAGGAGATTGGTGCACTCCAAGGAGAGCGAGAAGCGGTCGCCCGGTGCGTACCAGGTGGCACTCAAATTCTGCGGGAACTGGGTCGGGATCACCTGCTTGCTCTCCTTGCTCCCATACGCTGCCCAACTGAGGTAGTACCACAGGACGAAAGAAGAGGAATAGGAGAGACTGAGGCGGTGTCCTTTCAGCCCCAGAGGGTCGCGCTTATGCCACCCGAGGAGGAAATTGGCGTAGAGATAAGGGCGGTTGGGAAGTCGGTTGCGGTATGTGAGCTCCGGCCGTCCGTCACTATTTATTTTGGTGTTGTTTCTTTCGTCCAAGTAGGTGGCGTTGACCGTCGCGTGCCACACGTCCCGGTAGGCGTAATCGGCTTCAGCCTCCAGACCGAAAACATTCGTGGCAAAGAGGTTCGTATACCGGCTCTCACTGTCGCCCACAGGCTCCCGGATGATGTAGTCCGACACCATCCGCCCGAAAGCATTCACGTCATAGCTGAAGCGGTGATTCCGATCGCCGAAAAGGGCAGAGCCGTAAAGGCCGAGATTGAGATTGTGGGACTGCTCGGGGCGGAGCTTGAAATTGGGCAACACCGTCAGCCCGTTGCCGAGAAACTCGTAGGACACAGGGAGACGGACACCCCTCTCGTAGGAGACTTTCAGTGATGCCAAAGGCGAAAAAGTGTACCTCATCGCCACACCCCCGCCGAAATTATTCTGCGACGGCGCGGCGCCCTCCTCAGTGTAGCCGGTCTTCCAGTAGAATTCTTTTTGCTCGAGGTTGGCTCTGAAAAGGTAGTCCTTCACAAAGACGGATCCGGAGAGACGATCGGTCAAAAAGGACTGCGCATACGAGAGCGAAAAAGTGTGTTTGTCCATCCTGTCCGAAGTCGGGACAAACTGCCGGTCGAGATCGTCGTACCTATTATTGCAAATCACGCTCATAAGGTAATTGAAGTCGATGCGACCGGCATACCCGAGGTCGTAGGAGAAGTTGGCTCGGAGCGTGACCTGGGGTCTATCGTAGTGGCGGATGGACTTCTCCCGCCGTGTCACCTCGGTAAAGCCGGACTTCGCCCACGTCCCGTCCCAGTTGTAAGCACGGTACGCGGTGTCCGTCACAAGCGTCCGCCCCGAGGTGTAAGACCCGAGCAAGCGGGCGGTAAGACCCGGAGTGAAGAGGTTGCTTTTGACGTACCTCATGGATGCGCCGAGTGAGGTCACGCCCTTCGTCCCCTCCCCTATGACGATAGTTTGTTTCTCGCCCGTCTGAATTTCCTTGTACGAAGTCACGCCGGAAATCGTCACGGACAGATCGTCGGCCCAAGGTCTGCCCCGAAAACCGGCCTCCACTTGTCCCAAGAGCGACCGATAGCCGTCGTGGAAGCGCGGCACATCCCGTAGAACGTACTCGTAAGCTTCGGGATCCCAGATCTCCACATTCTTCATCAAATAGTCGTTCTTAGAGGACGTGAAGCTAACCGAGGGACGGAGGAAAAAACCGAGACGGTGCGAGACAAGCTGACCCGACACCTCTGCCCGAAACGTCCGAAACGACCCGTAGGAGAGGGAGGCATCGAGGTAATTGTGCCCGCCTCTCTTGGTAATGACATTGACCGCCCCGCCCAAGGCATCGTCACCGAGCTCGGCCGGTACAACGCCCTTATAGATGTCTATTCTTTCCAGTAGATTGACCGGGAGGTTTGAGAGCGAAAAGCCCTTACCGAGTGCTTCCATAGGTACGCCATCGACATAGTAGCGGATGGCGTTGCCGGAGAGACCGTTCAGGACAAGGTTGTAGTCGGAGCCCACTCCGCCCTCTTCGCGTACCCTTACTCCGCTGACGCGGCTCATTATTCCCGTGAGGTTTTGGACGGAAGGTGCCAGAGAGCGGACATCGAGAGAGGAGACCGTGTAGCCCTCGGCTCTCTTCTTCCCGGATTCGTTCCGACCGACGACTTCCACCTCATGCAGACTGTACGCAGTCTGTCGGAGGACGAAGTCCAAAGCCTTCTCCCCTTTGCCCCCGGCCGTCTTGGACGCCCTTTCGTACCCGACAGCCGAGACGACAATCGCATACTCTCCCTCGGGAAGCCGAAGGGTGTAATGCCCTTTACTGTCCGTATGGGTGCCTTTATTCTCCCGATGCACGGACACCGTGGCATAAGGTATGCCCTCACCATTTGCATCCGTGACGGTGCCGGAGAGCCTCAGGAAGTCCTGTGCCGACAGACTGAGCGCACAGAGAAAGGCAGAGAGCAAGAGGAGCGCTTGCCTCTTCTCTGCCAAAAGCGTCCTCATCCGCGCCACAATCTCCGTCCCCCGGCGGATACCGGGGGAAAAGCTCTCCGCAGTCATCTTAGCGCTCATTCTTCGCCGTCGGTCAGTTTCTCGCCCGTGACCGCATAGATTTTCTTCTTCCTCATAATGTCGATCTTGCGGTGGCCTGCCGTGAACTTTATCTTATCCAAAAAGAGCTTCCTTACTCCGGGATACTCGCCGAGTCCCCTCAAGTCGAGCGCGACTTCATAACCTTCAGCTTCCAAACGTCTTTTCACGTCGATGGCGATGTCGTTCTTCGCGTGTTCGCCGGAGACGATAAGTAGCGGAGAGAGGATCACTCTCTTCCTTCCTGTCTCTCTCAAGCGCCTCAGCCCCTCTTCCAAGCCCGGGTAGCCCTCTATCGTAGTTATGACGTGGTGACCGAAGCCCATATCTCTGAGGACGTAATCGAGCATACAGTACTGCGCTGTGGAGACATCATACGTACCGTGTCCGACCCACAGGCGTGCTGCGGCAGAGTCCCCACCCGCCGTCATCGACTCCGCAAGGGCTTTGTAGTCCTCAGGTCGATCCAAGAGCTGGGTGCCGATTCTTATCTCCTTAAAATCTTTGAGAAAAGGCGCCACGTCCCGTCTCAGAGACTCCATCTCCACGCCGTCGATGACCTGTGTGGGCTGGATCAAGAGGTGGGTGAAACCCTCCTCTTTGAGCGCGAGAAGTGTCTCCCTCGGAGACAACTTCACGATACCGCGCGCCCCAAGGCGCTTCATAACGATGCGCGAAGTGTAAGCCTCACGCACTTCAAGCCCGGGGTAAGCCTCCTTCACGAGTGCGTTCAGGGCATCCAAAGTGAGCGCACGGGTGTCGTCATGCGTCGTGCCGAAGTGCACCATCACGATGGCGCCTTTCCCGTCCGATCCGAGATCGGAGAAAAGGGAATCTGTTTCGTACACCTTGACCTCTCCCATCAGTGTGAATACGCTGCAGAAAAAGACTGCAAGCACAGAGTATATGGTTTTTGTCTTCATAAATCCGGAATAAACCTGCCTTTTGTCCCCAAGGCTGTTAGTTTGATCCACAAATGCCACGAAATCCGGACTTCGGACTCGTGCCAAAAGAAAGGCAGGTTTCCTGACTTGCTTCCTCCTCTTTGTCCGACTGACGCCTTCCCACCGAACATATCATCGGCAGTGGCTTAAACGAAGAATGTCGGACGAGGACTTTGGCGGAAGCTTACAGTAGTGGGCACTGCTCCGGATTTCCACCGGATTCCCTCTTAATGCACACCCCGGACTTGGAGACGGGCATCACCTTTCCTTTGCTTTGGCAAAGGTAACAAAAATAGTGCAGAGTGCGGAGTAGCAAAGTTGGCAGTTATCCGCGGGGAGCTGCGGGGCGGGCTCTGCACACGGAGAGGAGTTGGGAAGTTAATTATTTTTGTACGTACCGAGAGAAAAAGTTTGTACGTACCTACGAGTAAACAAGACACGTACCGGAAAAGAATCCCCGGTACGTGTCTCGTCGGTGTCTTTCCCGCTGCGCCACGGGCACCCAAATCCGTTACTTAAGCGTGGTGCGGTCGAGGTATTCTTTGTATTCGGCAGAAGCCACCCCCTTGCCGTGACGCCATTCCCATCTGCCGACGATGCCCATCATCATACAGGCGAGCGTCGCAGAGAAAATACAGCCGCCGAAGAGTCCGATTTTTGCCTGGTTCATCAGCGTATCCGCCAAAGTACCGCCCAAGGGGCCATAAGCCATACGGGCAATGAAAAGTGGTACGGTGAAACCGATGCCGCCGAAGCAGGCGGTAGCAAGGAGATTCAGGTTTGTCATCCCGGGCGGGAACTTGACGAGACGGATGCGGGCAAAGAACCAAGTGAAGGAGAAGATACCAAGAGGTTTGCCGATAAAAAGGCCGAGGAAGACGGCAAGCGGAATACCCGTTATTTCCGACAAACTCATAGAATCAAGGTTGACACCGGCGTTGGCGAAAGCAAAAAGCGGCAGCACCAGATAATTCGTGAACGGGGTCACTTGCCGGATGATGCTCTGTACCGGACTGAATGCCCTGTCGAGCTCATCCCGCGTCCCCATCAGACGGTTAATGGTGTCGTCGGAGAGAAATGTCTGCCCGGACTTCCCGGCTTCGACCACCGTCTTGATGGCCTCCCGAACCACTTCATAATCGCGGAGAAGATACTTTCTTTTGCCCACAGGACGGTAAGGAATGATGAAAGCAACCATCACACCGCCGATGGTCGAGGCGATGCCGGAGTCCATCATGCAGATCCAGACACAGAAGAGCAGCACATAGTAAAACCACGAACGAAAGACACCCCTTCGCCCCATCAACCATCCGAAAGCGATGATGCCCAATGCGATCAAAAGGGGCGGGAAGTGTACCCCTTGGGAGTAGAAGAGGGCGATGGTGAGGATACCGCCCATATCGTCGACGACGGCGAAGCTCATCAGGAATACTTTGAGCGTGACAGGGATGCGCTTGGCATTCAGAGTGGCGAGGACCGCGAGGGAAAACGCAAGGTCGGTGGACATCGGGATCGCCGCACCGCGCAGATGTACAGGATCGTGGTCTACAAGCGTAAAGATAAGGATAGGCGTAAGCATACCCCCGCAGGCAGCCAGTACAGGCAGGAGTGCACTCCTGAAATTGGCCAACGCCCCGTCAATGATCTCGTGCTTAATCTCCAAACCCACTTGGAAGAAAAAGACCATCATCAGGCCGTCATTGATGAGAGACCCTATCGTGAGCGGCTCGCCATTGAAGGTGAAAGCCAAGTCTCCCACGGAAAAATTGATGGGGAGATTAAGGAACGCGAAGTAGTACGGCGCCAAGCCGGTATTCGAGACCACGACGGCCAAGAGCGCCGCCCCAAAGAGGTAAAACGTCGGATCCACCTCCCGCATAATGCGGAGCAGGACATTATCCGCGCCTTGTCGGGCAGTATAAGAAGCAGCCATTTTTCGGACAGAGACAGCTAAGGGCAGGCATCAGAAATGCAAAGTCAGAGCAACCATAATGCCTGCTCCGGCTCGACCGTATCCGAGCCACTCGGAGTAGTGTTGGTTCAAGAGATTGGTACCGATCAGAGAGAGTCCCGCATACTTGCTGAAATCGTAGGAGACACGAGCCGTCAGGTCACCCACAAAGGGCACGGAGGCGACACTCGACTTGTCTGTCCCGAAGTCGCGAGAGGGTTCCGGAGCGGGGTTCGTAAGATTCGGAGAGAAGTTGAATCTCTGTTTGATGCCCCCTTTTGCGTCCAAAGCCAGAGCCACCGACCACTCGGGATTGATTCGGTAATCGGCCGACACATTCAGTGTCAGGGACGGTCTGCCGGAGACGACTCGGTCAGTGCCTTTTACCGTATACTTATCGTAGCGTGCTCCTCCGGAAACGGTGAAACCGACAGGAGAGACATAGCGCGCGGAAGCCTCGAAGAAGAGGAGGGAGACGTTTTCGTTTTGAACCGGAGAGAATACGATGGCGGGAAGCCCCATTCCCCGGGATGCCGACGCAGACATAAGGGCATACCAGTCGAAGAGGTGGGCGTAGTCGGCATAGCCGCCTTTGAGAGAGGCAGAGAATCCGTAAAGATTACCCAGCTCGAACCCCGCCGAGATGCGGTAACGCGCCACGTCCATAGGGGTATCTCCGAAGGGGGTGAGTGCATAGCGGTTCAGCTCGTAAAGCTCCCGGAAGCCGACCAAGTCCCCGCCTCCGTCGGCATCTATGACGATACTGAAGAGGTCGTGCGCCTTCCAGCGGAAATTCACGAGCGGGGCAAGGGCAAACTTTTCGGACACGCCGTTAAGGAACTGCACTTTCACGCCGGCTTTAAGCTCGACGTAATCGTTCAGATAGGAGAGAAAGGGCGTACCGGAGAGCGCCATCGGTACCCCGTAGGTATTTCCGGCACCCGTCTCCCGAAGTGCGGCGGAGGTATTTCTCCCGGACATCTCGAAAGAGACATCAGCTCCGAAATTGAAGTTATACACCTTGAGACCATAGGCGAGGGTGCCCCCTGCCTTTACGTCGTATCCGCTCATTCTTTCTACCTTTCCGAGTTCCTCAGCCGGTGCGGCAGGAGTGACGGGAGTAGCGGGATCCGGCGGCAATAAGGCGGTCGGTATCGCGAAGAACGTAGCCGGGATATCCAATGCGGCGTACCCGCCGTGGAGGTAGACGGAGTACTGCCAGGGCGAAAGGTCAAGGAGCGGAGCAGGGCTCAGCTCGAACCCCGCCTCGCCTCCTATCCGACTGAAAAGCGTGTACTTGGGGCGCAAGTCGGAGGGCTCTGCGGAGACGGCGTAGTCGCTCGGAAGACCGTAGAGCGTCTCCATACTGTGGTAAACGCTTCCCGAGATCCCGAGGGTGCGGGTATCGAGTTTTTGGGAGAAACGGGCGCTCACCTCCGTGTCGTGCATCTCGGCCTCCTGTCTGAACGGCAGAAGGGGATTAGAGAGGGCACTCTTCCGGCTGTCGTGATCGATGCCGAAGTCCAAAGACCCGTTTTCGCCCGCATTAAAATGCATACCGATATTCGCACCCAACCGCGCGGGGTATCCGCCGTAGAGCCGGAGGTGCCAGTTTCTCGGATCTTCATTCTGAGCGTAACTGTTGTAGACGGGATCGAAGAGCCTTGGTCTCAGGCTCACGTCCACGCCATAGGTGTCTCTGGCAAACCTCAGCGGTTTGAGCTTCCGGGCGGACTTCGGGACATCGAGGGGATTGAAAAAATCCTTCTTGACTTCCGCAGTGCTTGGTACATATTCCCTTTCGAGGACGAGCTCCCTCTGCAAAGTGTCCTTGGGCAAAGGATTGGCTCCGTTTTGCGCCAAGGCCGTGCCGAGGGCGATGGTGGGAAGCACTAATATGGTGTACAGTATCTGATGCGTCATGGCGTATGGGTCTGTGAGCGGGTAAAATCTACGTTCGATTTCCGAAAGTCGGGAGATACGGATCGGGGATTTCTTTTTGACCCGTACCTCGGAAGGACTTGGTACAGGCCGGTGAATCTTTTTCGGTCCGTGTCCCGGAAAATCGGCATTAGCTCCTCTATCAAATTACAGTTTCTGGAGTCTCTCGTCAATCATCTCTTTGATACCGTCGGTGGAGTCGGGATAGCTGCCACGGACGCTTTCGAGGTAGGTGCGGGCAGTCATCTTGTCCCCGAGCTTGGCGTAAGTATCGGAGAGGAGGATGAAACCTCTGGCAAGCCAATAGGCATCTGTCGAACCCTTTTGAGTAAGGGCGTTCATACGCTTTTGGACTTCCGCATACTGTCCTCTGTCATAAAGGTCGAGAGCCACGATGACACGGCTCATCGTATGCTCGCCGTAGTTGGGAAGGGCGAGGATCTCTTTGGCATACTTCAGAGCCCGGGCTTTTTGGTTGGTCTTCGCGTAGCGGGCTGCCGCAAAACCGAGTATCTCGGCTTTGGCAGAGGCATCGACTTGGTATCTGCCCGAGGAGACATCCTCAGCGAGTGCGTAGACAAAGTCTGCACTGCCACTCTTCTCGGCGCGCTCCCCTGCCAGGCGGATCGCTTTGCTGCGCTCTTCGAGAGTCGTCATATAGCCCGCCTTGGAGAGGTAGGCTTCGGCGGCACGTCCCGGCTCGCCCAGTTTGTCGTAAGAGGCACCAAGGAGGTTATAAACTTTCCCCGAGAGGTCGGTCTCAAGATTTTCGCCCTTAAGCTGCTCAAGGGTGAGTGCAGCGTCGCGGTAATTCTTGCCGTTGTATTCGAGGAGCGCCTTCGAGTAATAGGCTTTTTGGAGATACTTGCCACGAGGGAAGTTTCGGATGTAGTCCTCGAGCGCTTTCCTCGCGTCCGCGGGGGAACCCTCGGTGATGAGTCGCTCGGCGGCAAGGTAAGTCATCTGATCGAGCTCTTCCGGAGAAAGCGCACCTCCGAGACCGGCGGCTTGGGATAGACGGTTGTACTCGTCCACGCGATTGAGCCGGATGGAGATGCTCTTGAGGTCTTGGAGCGCAGTCTTTGCTTCGTCGCTCTTCGGGTAATCACGGATTACGCGTTCATAAGCCCCGGCGGCCTCATCAAGGCGGTTTTCGTTGAAGTACGAGAGAGCCAGTTGAAGCCCTACTTTCGGAGCAACGGGACTCGACGGATAGAGTGCGAAAAAGCGGTCGAAAGCGCTGCGTGCACCTGCCTGGTCTCCAAGCAGGGTGAGGGTCTGCCCCTCTTCAAAGAGTGCCTCGGGTGCTTTTTCGGAGGAAGGATATTTATTCGGGAGTCCGGACATCACGGAGACTTTGCCCCGGTAGTCTTTCTTCAGACCGAGTGCCATACCGCGGGAAAACATCCCGTAGTCGGCCTCTTTCCCTCCGAAGCTCTCCGCTGTGGCAAAGTGCCGGATAGCGCTATCGTAGTCACGGGCTTGGACGGCCATATCACCCAGACGATTATAGACGCCGGTCTTGGAGTCGGCGGAAGCATCCGGAGCGACTGAGAGGTACTTCTCGAGGTAACCCTTGGACGCAGAATAGTCCCGGAGGTTAAAAGCCGCGTACCCGAGTGTGAAGTAGGCGTTGGGGTTAAGGGGAATACTCTCCGGACGGGCTTGGAGGTAACTCAGGGTCGAAGAGAGCGCCCCGCGGTAGTCTCCTTCGCGATAAGCCGCCTCTCCCTTCCAGAGGTACGCCTCGGCCACACTGGCGGGGTCTTCGTTACGGGAGATGATGTCGTCGTACTGCCGTGCGGCTGCAACGGTATTGCCACTTGCGAGAGTCCTATTGGCCTGTCCGAGACGTACTTTTTCACGGACACGGGAGAGGGCGGGAGGCAAGGGAGAGATACGGCTGAGTGCCTGGAGCGCTTTTTTGCCATCAGGCTCTCCGAGAAACGCGTCTTCGAGGTGGTCGACCGCCTGGTCAAAGTACTCGCTACGGGGATACTTGGAGATAAAAGCAGAGAGTGCTTCGGAGCCTTCGCCCACGCGACCCGGTGTCAGGGCATAGGCGGCAAGAGCCGCGTCAAAAGCAGCGGTCTTGGTCAGAGGCTCGTGGCGGTCTATGGCAGCCGACTGCCTGAAAGCAGCCCAGGCGGAAGAAATGTCCTTTTGGGAAAGATACGCCAATCCCAGATAATAGTAAGCGAGCTGGCTCATAAAGTCGTTTTCGCCGGACGGAACCTGCTCCAAGTACCGGATGGCAGAAGAAGCACGGGAAAGCTCCTCGAGATTCTTGCCGAGGACAAGGAGTTCGACCCTGCCGGGGGCATTCGTACCGCGGACGTACTCCTCAAGGTACCCGGCGGCCTTCTCTTTCCGTCCCAGATGGCTCTCCGCGAACCCCGCGCTCCTCAGTAACGAGGATCGGACTTCGGGAGGAAGAGCCGAAGAGCCGCCGAGAGCCTCTTCGGAAACGGCAAGTGCCTCGGAGTAACGTCTCTCCGAGAGCAGCCCGGAAGCGGTGTAGGCTCTTGCATAAGAGCCATAGACCGCATCATCCTTGAGCTCGGAGAGCATCGGGACAGACCGCCCGGTGTCACCCGTTTTCATCAAGAGGTAGCCCGAGTAAAACTTGGCATCCCTACCGAAATCCGGTGCGTAGACGAGTGGCATAAATTTGTCCAGAGCCTCCTTATCACGACCGTTTTTCATCAGCGAGAAAGCGTAATAGTAGTCGGTCGCGACAGCCATCTCCTCCGGCAAGAGCGAGACGTCCACCTTGCGGAACCAAGGCAATGCGGCACCATACTCGCCCCGGACATAGTACCACTCTCCGAGACGACTCTCGGCATACGGGAGGCGTGAGGAGTGGGGATGCTCCTCGATGAAACGAAGGAGTTTGAGGTCTGCACTCGCCGCACCTGCCCCTGCACGAGCCACGGCATCGAGATAGAGTGCCTCTTCGGACACGGCATCGAGCTTCCACATGTCCCGATGAACCGGCGCCAAAGCTTCGATGACGCCCGCAGGGCTGTGGAGGGCAAAGGATTCTTCGGCTCTCAAAAGCCGGTCCCCCGGGCTGTACGCCATCTCTTGGGCGTGTACCATTACGGTTGCGCCGCAGGAGAGGACAAGTGCGAGGAGCGTGGCACGGATGTTCTGTCTCTTCATTCTCATAAACTTTTTGTGGAAAGGGTCTCTTGGAGGGGGTTACCGGCGTTGCCCGGGGGAAAAAGTTTTGGTACGTGTCCCGACGGATGCCCGGTCTGTGTCTCCCGGGAAAGAGACACGGACCGGGACGACCGCCTCGGTACGTATCTCTCCGGTCTCTCTCCCGGAAGCAAATCGGCTTACCTGGCGGAGAGGTAAGCGTGTATGCCTGCCGCCGCCTTTCGTCCGTCGCCCATGGCGAGGATCACGGTAGCGCCACCGCGCACGATGTCTCCACCTGCAAATACGTCCGGAAGGTCGGTCTCGTTATTGTCGGGATTGACGACGATGGTGTCTCTCTTCGTGACATTGAGTCCGGAGAAATTGCGGGGTATGAGGGGATTGGGGGAGACACCGACGCTGACGATGACTTCGTCCACTTCGATCTCCTCTATTGCGCCGGGGACAGGCACGGGGCTGCGTCTGCCACTCGCGTCCGGCTCTCCGAGCTCCATCCGCTGCACGCGCATAGCCCGCACACGACCTTTGCCGTTATCCAGATACTCGACGGGGTTATGAAGGGTCATAAACTCTACGCCCTCATCTTTGGCGTGGTGTACCTCTTCGAGACGGGCGGGCATCTCCGCTTCGCTTCTCCTGTAAACAATGATCGCACGCTCGGCGCCGAGACGGAGGGCAGTGCGGACGGAGTCCATCGCGGTATTTCCTCCGCCGATGACGGCGACGCGCTTACCTTTGGAGACGGGGGTGTCGGCAGCGGGGTTGCCGGCCTGCATCAAGTTGACGCGAGTGAGGTATTCGTTCGAGCTCATCACTCCGACGAGATTCTCCCCGGGAATGTGCATAAAGCGGGGCAGCCCTGCGCCACTCCCCACGAATACCGCTTCAAACCCTTCGTCCTTGAGGTCTTCGTAGGACATGGTTTTGCCGATAATCGTATTGGTTTCAAACTTCACGCCCGCTTCCTTCATACGGTCGATCTCAAAGTCTACGATGTCATTGGGGAGACGGAACTCGGGGATGCCGTACCTCAGCACTCCGCCGAGCTCGTGGAGCGCCTCAAAGACCGTGACGTCATAGCCGTACTTGGCGAGGTCGCCTGCGCAAGAGAGCCCTGCGGGACCGCTTCCGACGACAGCCACTTTCTTACCCTTGGGCTTGGCAGAGTGGTCATTATCGCTTTTCCCCGTGGACTTGGAGAGAACCTCGCGCTCACGGTCGGCCGCAAAACGTTCGAGGAAGCCGATCGCCACGGCCGGTTTATTCATCTTCTGTGTGTAGATGCAAGTGGACTCGCACTGTTTCTCCTGCGGGCAAACGCGTCCGCATACTCCGGGCAGCGAACTGGTCTCCCGAATCACACGCGCGGCCTCAAGGAAATCGCCCCGCTCTATATTCTTGACGAAAGTGGGGATATGGATGCTGACGGGGCAGCCCTGCATACAGGTGGGATTGACACAATCGAGGCAACGACGGGCTTCGCCCCTGGCCTGCTCCTCGGTGAGTCCGAGGCTGACTTCTTCATGGTTGCGGGCGCGGTAGGCTCCGTCGAGCGAAGGCATCTCCACCCTTTGGAAAGAGGCGCGCTCTTTGCCCGTATATTTCTTCCTGAGTTCTTCCCTCCAAGCCTCGCTGCGGCGGGCTTTGATTAGTTCTGCGTTTTCCATTTCGAGAAGTGTGATGTGGTTATTTCTGAGGTGCGATGGATTTCTGTTCTTCGTCTCTGAAGGCGTTCATTCGGAGGAGCATTTCGTCGAAGTCTACCTGATGGGCATCGAACTCCGGACCGTCCACGCAGACGAACTTCGTCTGGCCGCCCACCGTGATTCGGCAGGCGCCGCACATACCGGTGCCGTCGACCATAATCGTATTGAGCGAAGCAAAGGTGGGTACGTCATATTTCTTCGTCAGGAGACTCACGAACTTCATCATGATGGCAGGACCGATGGTGACGCAGAGGTCGACCTTTTCCCGCTTGATCACCTCTTCGATACCCACCGTGACAACCCCTTGCTTACCGTATGAGCCGTCGTCGGTCATAATGATGACTTCGTCGGAAACCGCGCGCATTTCTTTCTCAAGGATGATGAGGTCTTTGGTACGGGCTGCAAGAACCACGATGACGCGGTTTCCCGCCTCGTGCATCGCCTGGACGATGGGATAAAGGGGTGCCACCCCTACCCCGCCGCCGGCACAGACGACAGTGCCGTATTTCTTGATTTCGGTCGCCTTGCCGAGCGGACCCACGACATCCGTGATGTACTCGCCTTCTTCGAGGGCGCAGAGCTTGCCGGAAGAGCGTCCGACATTCTGCACCACAAGAGTGATGGTCCCCTTTTCGAGATCGGAGTCAGCGATGGTGAGCGGGATGCGCTCCCCAAGCTTGCCGACACGACAGATGACAAAATGACCGGCGCGTCTGGACTTGGCGATGCGTGGCGCTTCCACTACAAACTTGACGACCTTCTCTGAAAGGTACTCCTTACTGACGATTTTATTCATACCGAATAAATGATGCTATGATGTAATTTTCCTGAGAGGCCGCCACCGGCGCCACCTCCGTGTTTTTTTCATTCAGATACAAAGGTAATAAAAAAGAGCGGAGGGCAGTGGCTCTAATCGGGTACAGACCGAGGAAAAAGGCTCGGTCCGTATCTCATGAAGGCGAGACACGGACCGAAAAATCATTTCCGGACGTACCAAGATTAGTCCGACCTGCGAAGTACCGCGCTTAGTGGACGTTGATGTCCGACGAACCACTGCTCTTCATACTGTTGATGGTCGGCTTGCCCCAGACATCGACGGAGGATGCGCCACTCACGTCAAGAGAGACGGCACCTCTGACGGTAATCTCCGCTTCGGAAGCTCCGGAGGCCTCTATTTCACAGTCCTTGGCGACAAAGGCTTTGGCGTGGAGTTCGCTGGCACCGGAGAGGTCTAAGTCTACCCGGTTGGCCGTACCCTTGAGACCGAGATCGGAGGCACCGGAGAGGTCGGCATCGAGTTCGCGCGCCACGAGCGTGTTATCCAGTGTCGCCGAGCTTGCCCCGGAGAGATCGATTTCCACCTTTCCCGCGCATTTGATCACACCGGAGAGTTCGCTGGCACCGGAGAGGTCGGCGCTGAAATCCTTGCACTCGACTTTGAAATTCTTGGCTTCGGAAGCACCGGACAGATCCATCTCAAACTCGCCACGCGAGAGGAGGGTATTCTTGACCTCAAGGGTCGAAGCTCCGGAGAGCTTGACCTCGCGGAGGTCGGTGACCGTGATGTAGGCGATCCGCTTCTTATTGGACTTGAAAAGCTTGCCACTCGTATCGCAGTACAGATACAGGGTGCCACCCCCTACGCCTACGATGAGATCGCGAGCGATGCCCTCGTCGTACTCGAGCCTCACGGAGGGGACAGAGCCTTGCGTGAGGATGACTTTCCACGCACTTCCCGCCTTAATCTCGGAAAGTTGCGAGACGGGAATGGTCTGTGAGGTGCCTTTGAGACGATAGGCTTTGGCATTAGGGGGTAGCTGGAATTGCCGTCCCGCAAAAGCGCAGGAAGCAGTCCCGAATCCGAAGAGAAAGAGACCGGTCAGGATCACAAAGAGGATCCGAAATTGTTTTGAGCTGTGCGTCATAATGAGCTAAAGGTTTATGTTTGAGAAAAAAGAAAACTTCGACCAAAAAGAAATCCGGAAGCGACACGATGTCTTTGGGGCGTTCCCCTCAAGCGTGTCACTTCTATGCATACAAAGGTAGCAATTATTTTGATATAGCCAAACTTACTCCTTACCTTCTTCATAGTGCACGCATTAGAAACTGCCTTGACGAAGAATCACAGAATAAAGCCCCGGAGGGGCGGACGGCTCCGACGGAGCCGAATCTTGGTAGACCGGCACGAAGACCGCGTTAGCGGTCGATGTACCGGGGACGAGGCGTTCTTTCTTGATTTCTGTGGCTCCAGAGGAGCCAAATATCTATTCAGCTCCTACGGAGCTGTAAAAAGGGTTAGGATGTCGCTGATGCCCCGTGGCTGCGAGTCCTCCGGACCCGCAGCCACGGGCTACCAAGATTGAGGCACTCTGTGCCGCCCCGCCCCTCGGGGGCTTTCACACGGCAATAATCTTGGTCGGGATGAAGAACCGTCCTTCTTTAGTCCTAAAAAGGCACAGACGGGGGTCTGTACCTTTTGATCTTCTTGGTCTGTATCTTTTTTCCGCCCGGGTCCGTATCTCGAAGAAGAGTGGTACGGACCGAAAAGTTTTCCCTACACCGGGCGGAATTACGCCTCGGTATCTTTCAGTCGCAAAGCCTCCGTAAAGGGGGCAAAATGACCGGAGAGGACGTCGTTAATGTTGTAAATGGTCACGCCTACACGGTGATCCGTGACACGTCCCTGGGGAAAGTTGTAGGTGCGAATCTTGGCGGAGCGGTCACCGGTGGAGACCATACTCTTACGCCGGGAGGCGATTTCGTCGAGATGTTTCTGATGCTCGATGTCGTAGACGCGGGCGCGGAGCTCAGCCAAGGCTTTGGCCTTATTTTTGAGCTGGGAGCGCTCGTCTTGGCACTGGACGACGATGCCGGTGGGCAGGTGGGTCATCCGGACAGCGGAGTAAGTGGTGTTCACGCCCTGTCCGCCCGGGCCGGATGCACAGAAGAGATCGAGGCGTATGTCCGTCTCTTTGATCTCCACTTCCTCCTCATCCACTTCGGGAAGTACCGCGACAGTGGCGGCCGAAGTCTGGATGCGTCCCTGCGTCTCGGTGACGGGGACACGCTGGACGCGGTGGACGCCGCTCTCGTATTTGAGCGTGCCATAGACATCGGTGCCTTCGACTTGAAAAACGATCTCCTTGAAGCCGCCGAGATTTCCCTCCGAGTAGGAGGTGGTCGTCGTCTTCCAACCCTGCTCTTCGCAAAACTTGGAGTACATCTTGTAGAGGTCTCCTGCAAAAAGCGCCGCTTCGTCCCCGCCGGTGCCGGCACGGATCTCCATAATGGCGTTTTTGGCATCCAAGGGGTCTTTCGGAACGAGGAGGAGTCTGAGGGCCTCTTCGGCACGGGGAAGCTCTTCTTCGATCTTGGAGATCTCGTCACCAAGCATCTCGAGCATCTCCGGGTCTTTTTCCGAAGCGAGCATCTCCCTATTCTCGAAGAGGTTGGAGCGAAGAAGACGAACCCTCTCGGAGGCATTGACCACGTCCGAGATTTCTTTGTACTCCCGTGAGAGCTCCTCGTAGCGCTTGCGGTCGGCGATCACGTCCGGATCTGTCATGAGGAGCGTGACCTCTTTGAGCCGGTCGGGGAAACCTGCAGTCTGGCGCAAAAGATCCAGTTCGTCCGTCATCGGCGCTTAGTATTCAAAGGTTCCGAGCTCGCTCTTGATGGTGAGCCTGTTTTCCGGTGCGGCTTCGACGCATCCCACGATACGGGCTTCCACCCCGAAGCTCTCGGAGAGGGCTATGATTTCCTCCGCGGCTTTCGCGTCGGGGAGATAGAACTCGAGACGGTGTCCCATATTGAAGACCTTATACATCTCCTTGGCGGGTGTCTTCCCCTCTTCAAGCAGATGCCGGAAGAGCGGCGGGAGGGGAAAAAGATTGTCTTTCGTGACGTGCAACCCCTTGACGAAGTGCAGAACCTTCGTCTGCGCCCCGCCCGTGCAGTGTACCATACCGTGCAGGGCACTCCTCAGCTCGGAGAGGACACGGACGACGATGGGGGCGTAAGTGCGTGTAGGAGAGAGGACAAGGCGACCGAAATCGATTCCTTCGAGTCCGGGGACGGACTCCGTAAGGTCGCGCTTGCCGACATAGGTCACTTCATCAGGCAGTTCTCCATCGAAGCTCTCGGGGTATTTCTCCGCTACTTTTTTACTAAATATATCGTGCCGGGCCGAAGTAAGCCCATTGGAGCCCATACCTCCGTTGTAGGTCTCTTCGTACGATGCTTGTCCGAAAGAGGAGAGTCCCACGATGAGGTCGCCGGGACGAATGTGGGCGTTATCGACGACATCCGCCCTCCTCATCCGGCAAGTCACCGTACTGTCGCAGATGATCGTGCGGACAAGGTCGCCCACGTCTGCCGTCTCACCGCCCGTGGACCAAATGCCCACGCCCAGCTCACGAAGACGGGCGAGGATCTCCTCGGTGCCGTTGATGACCGCAGAGATGACTTCGGAGGGGATAAGGCGCTTATTTCGTCCGATTGTGGAGGAGAGGAGGATATTGTCCGTGGCACCGACGCAGATGAGGTCGTCGAGGTTCATAACGATGGCATCCTGAGCGATGCCCTTCCAGACGGAGAGATCCCCGGTCTCGCGCCAATAGGCATACGCGAGCGAACTCTTCGTGCCTGCGCCGTCGGCGTGCATCAGGGTACAGTAGGCTTCGTCACCGGTGAGCACATCGGGGAGTATTTTGCAGAAAGCACCGGGGAAAAGCCCCTTATCTATGTGCTTAATGGCGTTGTGGACATCCTCCTTATCCGCGGAGACGCCTCGGAGGCGGTAGAGTTCGTTCTCTGAAAAAGTGGTCATACGCTTTTGGGTCGGATATGGCTCCCGTCACGGAGACGGGGAAAAATTTCACACGTACCAAGCTTCCTTTCCGGTACGTACATAGGGGCAATTTTGGTACGGACAAAGAAATTTTTTTCGCCCGTACCAAAAATCACTCTTGAGATGGGGCTGTATCTGCCCCCTCTGCTGCCAAGGGATGATCAAGGAGACCGCTTTCCCGCTTCTTGCGAGCCTCTTCGGCTTCAAGGAGCTCTTCGGAGCGGGATTTCCAAGGTCGTTTGCCCAAGATTTGCTCCACATCATCGCTCGTGATGACCTCCCTCTCGTAGAGCAACTGCGCCACCTTCCGGTGCCCGTCGGCATACTTGACAAGCAGATCCTTGGCTCTTTGGTACTGCTCGGCGATGATCTCCTGAACCTCCTTGTCTATGAGTTCGGCCGTGGCATCACTATACGGCTTCTTGAACGTGTAGTCACCCTCCGGAGAGTCCTCGTAATTGATATTGGGCAACTTGTCGCTCATCCCGTAATAGGTAACCATGGCTTGAGCCATACGGGTCACCTTCATAAGGTCATTGGCAGCTCCGGTGGAGATGCGGCCGAGGACGGTTTCCTCCGCGGCACGACCGCCAAGGGTGGCACACATCTCATCTTTGAGCTGCTCCGTAGTGATGATCTGACGCTCCTCGGGCAGGTACCACGCCGCGCCGAGTGCCCTACCCCGCGGCACGATGGTCACTTTGATAAGGGGGTTGGCGTGCTCAAGCATCCAAGAGACGGTGGCGTGACCGGCTTCGTGAATGGCTATGGACTTTTTCTCTTCGAGGGTCGTGATCTTATTCTTTTTCTCCAAGCCCCCCACGATGCGGTCGATGGCATCGGTGAAGTCTTGTCGGGTGACGGCATCTTTCTCCTTGCGTGCGGCGATAAGGGCAGCCTCGTTGCAGACATTGGCGATGTCGGCGCCCGAGAACCCGGGTGTCTGGCGAGCAAGGAGATCGACGTCCACGCCGGAGTCAAGCTTCAGGGGACGCATATGCACAAGGAAAATCTCCCTGCGATCCGTGAGGTCGGGGAGGTCTACATTGATCTGACGGTCAAAGCGCCCGGCACGAAGCAGAGCCTTGTCGAGGACATCGGCGCGGTTCGTGGCCGCGAGCATAATGATCCCGCTATTGGTGCCGAAACCGTCCATCTCGGTGAGGAGCTGGTTGAGCGTGCTCTCCCTTTCGTCATTACCTCCGAAGCCGGCGTTCTTCCCTCGGGCGCGTCCCACTGCATCAATCTCGTCGATGAAGATGATACAGGGCGCTTTTTCTTTCGCATTCTTAAAGAGGTCGCGGACGCGGGAAGCCCCCACGCCGACGAACATCTCCACAAAGTCAGACCCCGAGAGTGAGAAGAAAGGCACCCCGGCCTCCCCCGCGACAGCTTTGGCAAGGAGTGTCTTACCCGTCCCGGGAGGACCCACGAGGAGTGCGCCCTTGGGGATCTTTCCCCCGAGCTGCGTGTATTTCTTGGGATTTTTGAGGAAGTGGACGATCTCCGCAATCTCTTGCTTGGCCTCCCCGAGACCGGCCACATCCTTGAACGTGACCTGTACCCTGTTGTCTTGGTCGAAGAGCTGAGCTTTGCTTTTGCCCACGTTGAAGATTCCGCCCATAGAGCCCGACATACGGGCCGCACTCCGGCTCATCCATATCCAAAAGACGATAAGGAGGATAAAGGGCAGAAGGCTGCCGATGAGCCCTATGATCGAGAAATTGTCATTGACATAGCTGACCTTGGCAGAAATGGGAGCCGGTTCCTCACGGAGCTTTTGATACAGGTCATTGAACGCCGTGGCACCGGGCGGCATGGCCGTGGAGACCACCGTCTGGCTCAGCAGGCTCGGTCTCTGACCAATGCCTTTGCCCTTAGAGGGGGTGATGCCGTACTCGGCAAGAGCCGGCACTTGATCCTTCTTGACTACGGCATGAATATACCCCTTGGAGGAGTAGACAGTGATCTTTTGGTAAAAGTCCCTCTCCATCAAGGTCTGGAACGTAGTCCAGTCCACGGACTCGGAAGGCTCGTCGTCCGAGAAAAAGAATATCGAGCCGAGGATCGTCAGCATACCGATGAAGATCCAGCTCATAAACGACCGTCCCCCGCCTCCGGGCTTCGGACCGGGAGCCGGGACATGGTTACGCTTCTTGGGCGCTTGGGTGCCGGGGTTATCCCCGAAAGAGTTTGCCATAAGGAAAAGGTTCAGTCAAGGTCGGGCAGGAGTGTCTGTGGAGCATCCTCCCAGAGCTGTTCGATCTTATAAAAGTCCCGGGGTTCGGGCATAAAGAGGTGGACGATCACGTCGCCGTAATCGATGCCTATCCACTCACCGCCCCCAAAATGTATGTAGACCGGTTTCTCGCCCGTCTCTTCAAAAACTTTGTCCCACACGGAGTCTTCGAGTGCCCTGAGCTGATTGGGATTTTGCCCGGAAGCGATCACCATATAATCGCAGACGGCGTCATGCATCCCCGTCATATCGAGGATGTTGATTTTCTTGCCTTTCTTGTCCCGGATGCCCGTGACGATGTGGCGCACCAAGTCGTTGGGGAATGCGGCAGTCTCTTTAGTCGTAATGTTTTCCAAAATTTGCTTCCTGTATATCGTGTGTCTGTATTTGCTTACTTACTTGTCGCCATTCGGGATCCGCTCAAGGAGCAGTACATTCTCCACGTGATGGGTCTGTGGGAACATATCCACAGGCTGAGAGATAAGAGCGCGGTAATGCTTCCCGAGCTCAAGCATATCGCGAGCCTGACTTGCGGGGTTGCAACTGACGTAAACGATCCGGCTCGGACGCGCCACCTCGGTGATCACTCGGATGACAGAAGGGTGCATCCCCGCGCGAGGCGGATCCGTAATGATAACATCCGGCTTCCCGTGGCGGTTCACAAAGTCCTCCGTGAGGATATCCTTCATGTCTCCCGCAAAAAACTCCGCGTTTCGGATTCCGTTCCTCAGGACATTTTCGCGCGCCCCCTCTACTGCCTCTTCTACATATTCTATGCCAATGACCTTTTTGACGCGACGCGCGACAAAAGAGGCGATCGTACCGGTGCCGGTGTAAAGGTCATACAGAAGTTGCTCCGAAGCATCTCCGTCTCCGAGGGCAAAGTCTCGGGCGACCTTATACAGTGCGTGCGCCCCGGCCGAATTGGTTTGGTAAAAAGACTTCGGTCCCACCTTGAACTTCAGACCCTCCATCTCTTCCGTCATAAACGGCAACCCGCTGAAGAGGTGTACCTCCCGATCCGCAATCGAGTCGTTGGCCTTGGCGTTTGTGATGTACATCAGGGAGGAGATTTCCGGGAAAGTCTCACGGACGGCCGAGAGCAGTTCGTCCCTCTGCTCCGGCAAATCTTGGGCAAAGACCACCACCGCCATCACCTCGCCACTCTCAGAAGTGCGAATCATCAGATTACGCATCACACCCTCATGGCTTCGGAGATCGAAAAACCCGAATCCCTCGTGTGTCAAACAATACTCTTTTACATACAGGCGGATCCGGTCATTGAGCTCGGGCATCAGATGACACTCTTCAATATCGAGAATCCGGTCAAAACGTCCCGGGATATGGAATCCCAGTCCGTCGCGGTCGTCAATCCGGACGCCCTCAGTCATCTCTTCCGCCGGAATCCATCGATTGTTGGAGAAAGTGAACTCGAGCTTATTTCGATACCCGTAAGTCCTCCCGCCCTCATAAGTGTCCGCGCCGATAATGGGCCGTTTCTCTCTGATATCCACGCCGCCGATACGCTCGAGCTGGTCGTAGGTGGACTGCTCTTTGGTCGCCAACTGGAGCGCATACGGAATATGCTGCCATTTGCAACCGCCGCAAACCCCGAAATGGGGACACTTCGGTGTCTCACGCTCCGGTGAGAGCTCCGCATAGCGGACGATGCGTCCCTCCGCGTAGCTCTTCCTGCTTCTCAGTATTTGGACATCCACGAGGTCGCCCGGTGCGCCGTAGGGGACGAAGACCACCTTCCCGTCAGGCAAATGACCGATAGCCTGTCCTTCTGCCGCCAAGCGCTCGATCCGAACCTCCGGGACAATTTTGTTTTCCTTTTTCTTTCTGCCGTTCTGCATCCTTTCTGAAGACATAATGTACGGCAAAGATACCGCTTTTATAGTTAGCGGTGAGCAGTCCACAGTGACCTAAAATCCGCAGATATGGGGAAAGAAGGGGGTAGCGAACCCGGAAAAGAGGACGACAAAGAGATCGGGCGGTGGAAATTAGACAGGATCGGATGTGGTTCTGTACACAAGGAACGGAATCCCATAGTATCTCTCAAGAGAAAAGGTTAGCCTCTTTTCGACAGAAGATTAGTGACTTTGTTGGCGGGAACTAAATTTCTCGAGGACAGAGGAAACGTCAGTGCTAACGGTTGCTCCGATTAGGATTAAGATTTCAGGAAAGATTTGCGCTACCCGCAGAACAAGATATAGAAATAGGAAATCGTAAAATCAATCCCTAATACACTATTTTATAGAGCATTAGGGATTGAGGGTTGTGACCTATCACAAAGGTACGATAATCTGAAAGCTATTCACAACCTTGGCTCTCGGACTATGCACCGGACTTGTGTTGTGACCTATCACAAAGGTACGATAATCTGAAAGCTATTCACAACCCCTGCGTTATTGTAATGGCGTGTGCTATTGTTGTGACCTATCACAAAGGTACGATAATCTGAAAGCTATTCACAACGCACGACTGGACAGACTATGAGAGCGGGCGGTTGTGACCTATCACAAAGGTACGATAATCTGAAAGCTATTCACAACCCCTGCTCCGTGGTTAAAAAATCAGATGCCGTTGTGACCTATCACAAAGGTACGATAATCTGAAAGCTATTCACAACCGCTACCTGTGGCACCTTTGGGGTACGCCAGTTGTGACCTATCACAAAGATACGATAATCTGAAAGCTATTCACAACCGGTACGCGGGTAGAAGATATCAACGAAAAGTTGTGACCTATCACAAAGATACGATAATCTGAAAGCTATTCACAACCGCTGACGGCTCCGTGGTTTTTGATCTCGCGTTGTGACCTATCACAAAGATACGATAATCTGAAAGCTATTCACAACTAACGGGCGTTGGTGAGGTCGTCGTCCATCGTTGTGACCTATCACAAAGGTACGATAATCTGAAAGCTATTCACAACAAGTTCAAAAGGAGCAGTCGGTATGTTTCAGTTGTGACCTATCACAAAGGTACGATAATCTGAAAGCTATTCACAACTTTTGTTGAGCCGACCACCGAGCAGCTCAAGTTGTGACCTATCACAAAGGTACGATAATCTGAAAGCTATTCACAACCGTCCTCAAGGGCGGCATCAAGACCCTCTCGTTGTGACCTATCACAAAGGTACGATAATCTGAAAGCTATTCACAACGCCGTCGCACCACTTTGCACCGAGTGAGAAAGTTGTGACCTATCACAAAGATACGATAATCTGAAAGCTATTCACAACAGTTCTCCTTCTTTACTGATGCGGGTGAGTGTTGTGACCTATCACAAAGATACGATAATCCGAACCACTGTTGTGACCTATCACAAAGAGACGATAATCTGAAAGCTATTCACAACTCATAGACAATCAGCGCGGCCCCCTCGGTTGTGATCTATCACAAAGGTACGATAATCTGAAAGCTATTCACAACTACTCCTTGCGGCCACAGGGTGCAACAAAAGTTGTGACCTATCACAAAGGTACGATAATCTGAAAGCTATTCACAACGGGGTATCTCAACATTAAACGGATGGACGACGGGTCTACTGTCTTTTACTGCATAGACGAGGACATCAACCCTAACATTAAAGAAGGAGACCCTATCAGGTGACGCGATCCGGTACCAACCGGGGCAGTCCCAATAGAGCCTCCTATATAGTACTGCAAACATACGCACTTATTTTGAAACCACCAAATAATTATGACGATCGACGAGCTAAGGATACACGCAGCGCAAAAGTTGCAGGAGATAAACGAGTACCTCGAGGGGGGCGATATGCGGGAGGTGATGGCGGAGACCGCGATCGACCATTTCCGCGGGAGCTTCGCGGAGGAGGGCTTTACGGACTCGAAGCTCAACCCGTGGCAGGACGTCAAGCGGCGCGACCCGGACTCCCCGTGGTACGGTCACTCGGGGCAAACGGGCAGGTTTAGCGAGGCGCGCACGACTGCCAAGATCCTCACGGGCGAGACCGGTCACCTCCGCGCCTCCTTTAAGTACCTCCCCACCGCCAAGGGTGTCCGCGTCCAAAACACCGCTCCCTACGCCGCCGTCCACCAATACGGGCTCCCCGCCAAGGTCTACGGCAAAAAGCCTTTCAGTTGTGACCTATCACAAAGGTACGATAATCTGAAAGCTATTCACAACTTTGTTTGGTTTCTATTCACGCACCCCCACGTTGTGACCTATCACAAAGGTACGATAATCTGAAAGCTATTCACAACGGTGACGCAAGCGCCCGCCACGGTGCCGGGTTGTGACCTATCACAAAGGTACGATAATCTTAGAACCCATTCACGACCGGACTGCGCTTATCCTTAGCCGGTCAATCGTCATAATTATAGAATAAGTGTGTACGCTTGCGACGCAGGATGCCGGTAAGAGATCGAAGCTATGCTTCCGCCGCTTCCTACTCCTAATTGCGTGCATTCTAACAGGGGCGCGCTTTTTTTGTTTGCCCGGACTCTTCTTAGTTCTTGGTACGTCCGAGATGGTTTTCTTGATCCGTATGGCGTGGACAAAAGATACAGACCAAGAATTTGTCCCCGACCCGTACCTCATTTCGGGGGCTGCAAGACCTTTAGACACCGAAGCCCCAAAAGCTTATTTCAGAAGAGACTGAGTTGCAGGGGCTGGTCGGGCAGCTCCTTTACCTTACGATCATTAAAGAGTTCTATGGCTCCGAACTGTTTGTCCGTGACAGTCATCAGCGCGACAGACCCATATTTGGGCATCAAGGCCTTGACCCGCCCGATGTGTACGGAGGCATTCTCCCGGCTGTCACAGTGACGGATGTAGATGGAAAACTGGAAGAGGTTGAAGCCGTCTTTTTCGAGTCCTTTTCGGAACTTGGTGGCTGCTTTTACCAAAGACTTCGTATCCATCGGCAAATCGTAGAAGACCATTACCCACATACTTCGGTAAGCGCTGTATCGATCGGAAGAAATCATAAGGCACTAAGGGAACGAGGGGAAAACGAGCTTCCTCTTCCTCCCTGTATAACAAGCATACAGAGAGGATGCCGCGTCTCTTACGGCGACGAGCAGGGGACTGAGCTTGTCCCCTGCACGTACATCCATCGTCGCGCACTGCAGCATGTGGGCGCGTGCCTCTTTCGTGAACCCCTCTTCGAGTGCGTGGTCAGCCAACCATTCAATAGCCAAAGCGTCAATAAAGGGGCGAAAAGGTTCCATCAAGTCGTCGGCCAAACAGTAGGGATTATATTTATTGCGGTGAAACAGCCCCAAGACGAGGAGCAACCCCGTGGAGGTGAGCGCACGTGCCACTGTGGCACGCAGAACAGCGTAACCGTAATTCAGAAGCACGTTAGGCAGGTCATCTGTTTGTCCTCTTCTGAAGTCTTCCGAAAAGAGCCGTCCCCAATAGTACCTGGCACCTACCCCTTCCATATTGGTCTCATCTCCGGGTTTGACCATTCGGACATAGTCATCCATCGGCTCATAGGGGAGACTCAGGCGACAGAGCAGCTCCCTTTGTCTTGAGAGTTTGGCCTTTACGATTTGAGACCAAAGTTGCTTTTTGAGCGCATCAGAAGCCTCCACTTGCACTTTTATCCGCTCGGAGCACTCCGTATGACCTCTCTCGGAAATCATCATTCCAAGCGGCATGTGACTTTGGTCACAAGAGACGATTACGGCGTTATTTTCGACCAAGGCTTGTATAAGACCTTGGGTGATGGTAACCCAAGAGTGGTCAATAATGACGAGTCCGATGTCTTCGACGGGGATGCTGCCGAGATCCATATCGTCAGCAGTGGTGCGGATCCTCATCTGCCGGTCTTTCAGCCTGAGGATGGCAGGATTGCCGATGTAGACGGTTCTGTAAAGCATGACAAGAAAGGCGAAAAACGGGATCAATATTCTCCTACTGCCACGATATTACCGAGGTGGTCGAGGCGTACTTTGACGGCATCGAGCATTTTACTCAACATATTTATTCTTTTGAAGGTAAGGTCGCTGATATCCATCGTCAACGTGCTCTCCAGGTGGTGCCTAAAAACGTAATCTTTTGAACTAAGCTTTTGCACCCGGTAGAGGTTAGGGCTGACGGCTCTTCGATTAGCCGGATCAAGGAGGTTTATGGCAAAGGGATCAAAGCCGGTAGATTCATTTTTGAAGACAAAATACTCGTTGCTCTTGAGCGAGAAGAGGAACTGCCAATCGGGGTGATCGGGGAGGTGCTTCCGGATGACAGGCTCTTTCGCCATCGCTCTATTCACAGCATCGAAGAAGGTGACAATCACCTCCCGAACCTTACCCGCTTCATCCAAGAATAGTGCCACGTGGTGGTTATTTCTCGTCTGTACGTAGTCTTTGACCCGGACCTCATCCCCATCGTAGATGGGATCCCCGAGGTGATTTGTGGCGGAATGCAACGGGAGAGCATCCTTGATGTCGGAGATGAGGGTCACGCGCTTAACCGGGATACGTGCTTCCCGATCTACCCAAATGGGATTGTCTTCCAATCCCGAGAAAGCCTCTTTTTCTTTTCCACCGAAAGCTTTTAGCCTGCGTGAGAGCGCTTCGCGGATGCATTTGTCGAGGACGTTAGGGATATCCTTCGCCGTCAAGTCGGTGACCTCCTTGCGGATGGTGTAGACCTTATCGAAGAGGGTGACTTCGAGCAGAGGGGCATCATGGTAGAGGACGGGGTCTTTTTTCATCGCCTTAGGGTCGAAGGCTTTTGCGGGCTCTCCGCCATAGCGATCGATTCGGTCAAGGACGATTTTGCGCACAGGCTCGCTGACGATGAGGAGCGCATCCTCGTGGGTGAACTTCTTGGAGAGCTTGGTGGGGGTGCTCTTAGGGACATACCTCAATCCGTAAATCGTCTCTTTGTGGAGCTGACCTCTGGGCGTAAGCGTGGCCTGGATGTGGCCTTTTTTGCCTCGGAGCTTATTCTTGCGCGGAGTGACGACTTTAGAGTTCGCCTTGTAGGAGACGAGCAGGGACGAAAGGCTCTTTTTGACCTGACTCCTGATGCCCTCGAAAGGTTTCTTGAAGACACGATTGCCATCGGCATCTTTCTCCATCCAATCCCTTTTCGTGGCAATGACGACCGGGTGAAATTCGCTGTCCGGTTTGGCATTCATATGGTTGAGGTACTGGACGTGATTGCGTCTCGTAAAGGCGATCGTGATGGCGTCCATAGCGTGGTGGCGGTTGTCATTACGCTTGGTCCAATCCTTGATCTCTTCGATTTCTTGCCCGTCCTTTAGGCGATTCGTCTCTGTCTGCCCGACCGCCCGGAACTTGGGCATATCAAGCTCCTTGAGGACACCTATAAGTCCCCAGTCCCTTCGGAGGCGGTCTGTGATGCGCCCCGAGGTGGGCAAAACGTCACGAGACACTTCGTGTAGCAGCTCCATGGCCTTCCGTGAAATGTACTGCGACGCACGGAGATCGCGGTCGATGAAGCCGTCAGAGAGGTCTTCTTTTTTCTTGAGCAGGTTGCGGACTTTGGCTTCGGATATGGCACCCTCCTTCTTGAGGATCTCGATTCGCTCCCGGTATTCCGCGAGCTTTTCCGCACCCAGGGTCGAAATATAGTCGAATGCGGTAGCTGCACCTTTCCGGATATTGAAGTCTTTAAAAGTAAGAACCTTATTGGAGAAACTGTCGTTGAAGACTACGGACTGCGGGATGATGTGGTCCACGTCTACTTTTTGGCTGAATATAATATCTCGGGGAATGAACTCACCTGTGTAGATATCTTTGTACCCGATGGGGGCGAGCTCCAGCCACAGCTTGTACCGAATGATGTCATTTCTTGTCGGGCGGGAGATCCCAAACTCTTTTTTGAGTACCTCTGCGAGGGTTTCATTGAGCCGTGTAGCCTCGGCGATACTTTTGGACGCCGTTTCGCGCTCGGCTGCACTCTGCTTGAGCTCTCGGGCGAGCTCGATGTGGATTTCGTCGAAGTGGAAACGCTTCTCGGGGTTTGAGTTACGATCCATAAGCCCATTGACCACGTGAATCATCTGGTTAAGGATTTTCTCCACGACGGGTTGCCTGAGGGAATTCTTTGGCAGTACGTCGATGGTGTCCTTAAGAACCCGGATCTCGTTTTCCTCCTTCGTGATGAAGCCGGAGTGGTTGTACCCGGCCTCCGCGCAGGCTTCGCTGTACCCTAATCCGACTCTCAAATAGGGGTAAATCTTACGTAGTGCCTTAGTGGACAAACTGCCGTAGTCGTCTGAGAAAGAGACAGAGGCCAATATCTCGGCGTGCCGTCTCTTGAAGCCGAAAGTCCGGCTAAGGTTCTTGTAGAGCGTCTCATTGCCCGAATCGGATTCGTCGGAGACGTAAGAATACAGGAGGTGCCAGAGCCTGAATGAGAGCTGCCCCGCATACTTGGGGTTCGGGAGCGTGGCATCAAAGTCGAGGATTTCCACTCTAATGCCCAATTCCCCAAATATCTCCCTAAGATTTTGTTTCACTTCCGAGGCAGAGAGCTTGGCGGTCTTGATGTCCGGCATTTCCACAGTTGAGGATGCCCGACCGTTCAGGACGAGACCAAGGTCATAGCCCTCCTCCTGGATAATTCGGAGGTAGGCATTATAGAGCGCGTAATTGGTTCTGTTGCCCTCGACTTTCTTATAGTTGAGCCGGTACGCACTTGCCTCTTTGTGGTCCGGGAAAAGGAGCGTCAGCACCTCTTTCTCCGTGAGGTCACCTCTCATATTCAGTTCCTCAAAGAGGAACGCCTTCGTCTCCTCGTCAAAAGTCCCCGGCGCATACCTCACAGCAGGCGTCTCTTCTCCCTCATCAAAGAGATTCGGCATCCGTTCGGAGATTTTGTTTCCTTCTTTGAGCTTGCACTGCAAGTTATTGAGGTTCTGTAAGATTTTCGTCTCTTGATAAATGGGAGACGACTTGGGGGCGACCCTAAGACCGACCGTCCTGCCGTCTTTCTGCTTTTGCTCAAACTCACAGAAGGAGATCAGATGTTTCTGACTCCTGAGCTTTCTCTGGTAAAAAATGAGGTAATCCCTCACCTCTTTCTTGAGCGTATCGGTGAGGACTTCGGGGTAGAATGCGGCCTGTGTATTCCAGATGCGGTTAAACTCCTCCAAGTAGTCCCTCCGGAAAAAGACGACGTTACGAAGCGACGCGTGGGGATTATCCCGGAGCAGCCTGTACATATACTCTCCGCCCGTGAGGTGCTCGAAGTACAGTTGCTTGCTTCTGTCGGAGATATTGCCGAGGTAGTTATTGGCTCCGCTCAGACTGCCATTTAGGCTTTGAAGGGCTTCTATCAGAGCGGACGGCTCAAGTCGCTCCCTTAGCGCCTTACTCCGAAGCTCATAGGGCCTTCTCTTTTTCTCTTCTTTCGTCAGACTGAGCTTTTGGGCATCTACTCGAAAAAGTGGACTCAAGATCGCGTACGTTGCTTTGGAGCTCCGTCCCATCAGCCTCTCGGAGAGCTCGTCCGTCAAAAGGTCGGGGTAAAATTCCCTCTGCTTGTTCCAAATCTTCCGGAACTCATCTTCGAGATCGGAGCGGTAACAGTCCGGGATATGCTTTTTGCCGGCCGCCAAGATCTCCAAAGCCAATTCTCCCGGGGTTATGCCCCGTTTTTTCATCTCCACGGAGTACGAGAGCCCGTCCACCAATGCGCCCTCATCCTGGCCATCCAGCTTGCGGTTGCTTTTGTAACCTCGTTTCTTATTGATGGAAAGCAACACCCTGGCCAGTTCCCCAAGCGTGATCTGCCCGTGTACGGCCCGGGCTCTCAGCCTGAGTGTTTCGTGTGTCGTGCCTTTCCCATCCTCTGCAAGTGGAGTGGAGGCATCGATGACACCACCGTCCCTTAAAGCCCGAATCAGCCCGTCACGTCGGAGCTTGTATCTAAAATTGTTGCGCCGCATTCCTCTCTTGAGGGTTCGGTCTCCGTTCAGGGTCTTGGCTTTACCTTTCGGGAAACTGGTGGCTTCCTCCGTGGTCAAAGGGACGATACGTACTCCGGAGTCGATAATGGAGTTATTTGCAGAATCCTTTTCGTCCACGGTGACGTGTGCCCAGCCTATGGAAGAATTGCCGAGGTCCAATCCGAGTATATGCTTCATAATACATTCAAGAAAAAATGAGGTCTGATAAGTTTGTGACTTAAATCTTTGGCAATTTACGAAATTATCCCTACTTTTGTAACAGATAATCGATAAGCTATTCACAATAAGGATTATTCCGTTGTGAAAACATCTATGTCCTCGCATAATTAATCGGGGAAAGGGTGGGCAGGTGCATCTTGCTTCGCAAGATCACCGGTCTGCCCTTTATTTTTGATAGAAAAAGTTAACCGTCGGCTAATGGAGACGGGAAAAGTCAAGGATGCCGCTATTCCCCAACCCCTTGGCAGAAGGGGCTTGTACCCTCTCTTCCCGAAGGAACTAAGCGTCCGGATCCGAAACCGATTTCATACAGACCGGGAAGGTCTTTTCGGTCTGTACCTCTTGGGGGCGAGATACGTACCCGCGCATTCTTTTTGGTCTGTACCCCTTTCCCGCGTGGGCGGATTTGGCAGAGTCAAAAGTTGGCAGTAACTTTGCAGTACAATTACCGAAGCGCTTTAGTTGTGCGGTTCAAACTACCGGGGATGACTGGTTTTGACAGCACGTAGAGTCGGTTCGTAAGCACGTAGTGCGCGGCTGTTCGGCACTTAAATCCCGGATGGCGACTTTTTTAAATGGCGAATACAACTACGCTCTCGCAGCGTGATCTGAAGTTTAGTAAGACACACGCTCTTGGTTGAGCCTTTTGCTCCCACGAGACATCGCACAGATACCGTGAGCCCGAGGTGGTCTGAGTATGCGGTGCCGTATATATCGGGAAGGGATTACAGCGCGTCTTTCGCTGTAATCGACACTTAAGAGACTAAGCCGAGGGGCGGTAGCTTTGGCCTAAACCCCGAGGACGAAAACCTTCAAGCAAAGCTAAACGTGTAGAAAGCGGATGGGTTCCGTGTTTGGACGAGGGTTCAAGTCCCTCCATCTCCACAATGGGCAAGGGTGTACGCCGAGAAGATTTCTCGGCATACACCCTTGCCTCGTGGTTACGCGGATCTTTTGGCGCAAAAAGACCCGGTTCGGGTATCAGGAGAGCGTAAGCAGGAGCCGGGCAAGAGAGGAATCAGGACGGGAAATGGACAGCGTCAAGGTCTCACGGCTGTCCCCTGTCACCTTGGCCGTTTCGGCAATCTCAAAAGGAAGGACGGCAACGACTTCTCCCGACTCTTCGGAAGCCACTACGGGACAAAAGGGACGGTACACAGGCGGGACACCACGATCTTTGAGGTAATCGAAAAGAAGTTTGGAGCCGCGCTTCATCCCAAACGGGCTGAAACGGTCATCGGGTTTCGCATTTCTCAGGCAAAGTGTATGTCTAAGGCACCCCGCGTCCACACGAAGCCTCCCCCTGACGGGCTGAAGACTGTCCCCCGTGTCAATCCGGACACCGCCGAAATGCGGGACGTCATAGTCTGTTTGGCTCTGCCGAATAGGCATCCGGTAGGGTTTGAGAGGAAGGGGATCCTCATACATATAGAGTCTGCCCCGAAAGCTTTGGGCAGAAATCTCCGAAGAAGGAAGGTGAAAGCTTCGGGCACTCTTGCCCCCAAGCCCACGGAGGCTTCGGATCTGTTCGTCATTAAATCCATGACGGGCAAAAAGCCGTCTGAAGATCAACTCCGGCATTTGGTCGTCCGAATCCCCAAGCTTGATCAAGTCGGTGTCACGGTCAAAACGGGCTTTTTCCTCCTCATCCACCACGCTTTCGATATACGCCTGTTCTTCGGAAAAAATCCCGATGCTCCTAAGAAGACTTTTTCGGAAAGAAGGATTCAGACGTTCAAAAGTAGGGATAAGCGTGTGACGGATGTAGTTGCGGCGGATTTCTTCGTCCGTATTCGTGGAGTCTTCCACGTAGGGGAGACCGAAATCTGTCACATAAGCGTCAATTTCGGCTCTCGTCTTAGAGAGAAACGGGCGGATGAGATGCCTTCCGTCGTCCCGCTCTTTCATCCCGACAAGACCCGCGCCACCGGTGCCGCGGGCGAGGTTCATCAAGACGGTCTCAATCTGATCATCGGCGTGGTGTGCCACGGCGATGTAAGTCGCCCCGTATTTCCGGCGGAGGTCCTCAAACCACGCATACCGGAGGTCCCGGGCAGCCATCTCGACGGAGACCTTATGGACGGCCGCATAACCCTCGCAGTCCACTCCTTTGACCACAAGCTCGGCATTAGGGAAGAGGTCACGCGAGAGACGTGACACAAAGGTTTCATCCCTTTCACTCTCCTCTCCTCGGAGGTGGAAATTCATATGCGCCAAAACGAGGTCATAACCACCTTGCGTATAGAGAAAATGGGTCAGAGCGACGGAATCTCTTCCGCCACTCAGACCCACTATAAGCTTCTCTTTCATCAGTAAAGAGACGGTCAGAAAGCCGAAGTGCCGAGACTGCGGTCTACGATGAGACCGTCGCGCATCTCCGCAGTCCAAGAACCGGTTTTGCGTGCTCTGAAACGGATCTTCATAAGGGTACCGTCCTCCAAGAGAAAGTTGTTACCGATGTTGACGAAAGTCGGGAAGAGTTCTTTCGTGCCGTCCGTGTGGAGACGATCATTGGTGAGGTCGTAGAGCTCTTTCATACCCACTTTGTCCATCCCCACATACTCAAGGAGAGAGGCATCGTACGGGAGGGCAAAAGAGAGGGCATTCGCACTGCGGAGATCTTTTGCCTCGATGGTTAGGACGATCTCCTCACCGGCCTTGAACTGCGTCCTGTCCTGTGTGAGCGAAATCCGCCCTTCGGCCTTATCTCTGCTCCGTGCGGACGCACCGCCATCGAGCGTTGTGGCCACGACGGAGATGTCGTAGGCATCGATAAGCCCGTTGGCATTGATGTCGCCCTCCTTTATGTAGTCGAAATCCGAGTCCTTAGTCCGAAGACCGGTGTAGTTGAGGTAAGAAGTGAGGTCGTTTTCGTCCAGGCGCTCGTCGTGGTTGATGTCGCCCTGCAACAGCGGTTTAGTCCCGTCGCGGCGGTAAACGATGACTTCCGAACCTGAGCCGAAGTTTCCTACACCGTCAGAGACAGAGAGGCGTATCCAGCGCGCCTTGGTTCCTGTGGGGAAAGAGATTGTCTTCATTTCGGCATCTTTTTTCCACGAGAAAGGCACCTCTTCCGACCAAGTCTGACGATCCGCGGAGACGGAGACAGAGCCTCGGATGAGTGTGCCGTTGCCTGCGTCTTTCCTCGGATAATACTCAAGGCGGTCAAGGTCATTGAGCGTCACGAGATCCAGAGTAAGCGTAAATGGGACTGCGGGCTCTGACCAAGAGGTGTGCCAGATGGTGTTTTTGTCGAAATCGAAGAGTTTGTCCACGCCCTGTCCGGGTTGCGAAGCAGCCGAGCTCTGTCCCCGGATATTTTTCACTGCGAGTCGGTAGGGATCCTCGAGCGTCGTAAAGGATCCGCTTGACCAACCCGAGACCCCGTCCGCATTCACAGCGCGGACTTTGTAGTCGTAGACCGTCTCGGGCTTGAGATCCTCAAGGCGGAAAGAAGCGCCACGGATTCCGGAGTAGAGCATACCCCCGAAGTCGATGTCGTAGGCATCGGCCCCTTCCACTTTCGACCAAGAGGGGGAAAAGGCTTTTGCCTCAGCTTTGCCGGTCAGGAGAGCCGGTTCGGACAATTTTCCATGAGAGACAAAAAGGGAGGACGGGAGATCCAATCGCGCGTCCCGAACCGTCACGGAGAGATCTCCGGAAGTAATGTCCCGCTTACCCACCTTGACCCAAAGCTGGGGATTCTTAGGGAGGCTCCTTTTTGCCTCAGTCGAGCCCGGAGTGCTGAAGCGGTTAAGCTCGGGGGAGGGATTGAAGTACCAAACGTCGGCTTTCGAGCGGTACTCTTCGAGGGTCTTTGCCCGTCCGAGACGCACTTTTTTGCCGGCATAGGAAGCAGTGACGGAGGATGGTTTGGCGGAAAGGTTCCAGAAGAGTTCGGTCTCTTTGAGGGGGTTGAATCCGTCAAAAGACCCCTTCGAGGCGTGCGCCGTAAAGGTCAAAGTATTTCCCTTCTCATTGAGGGAGAGTAAGGTATGCACCCCTGCTCCGTCCTTATAGGCTTCGGAGTGACCGTCGTCATCGTATTCGTCAAACGTAGTCTCTGCCCCCCCGTAGATCTCATACGCCCGGTAGTCCGAAGGGATGTCCCGAGGTTGATTGTGGGGTTTCGTGAGCGGGATGACGGCACCGGCTTTCACGAAGACGGGCAGTTTCCAGATAGGCGCAGGAAACTCGTTCCAGATGCGGTCACCGGAGTACTTTTCACCCGTAAAATAGTCGTACCACGTCCCTTCCGGCAGATAGATGCCGTTACGGATGTCGTTTCCGTCCTTATCCGCGTTTGTTTCTTTGTAAACGGGTGCGATGAGGAAATAGGGGCCGTAGAGATACTCATACCTTGTCTCCGTCCCGAGCGTGTAGTGGTTGGGGAAATCGAGGAAAATGGCACGCACTGCAGGTTTCCCGGTGACCGCCTCATAGCCTATGGAATAGGCATAAGGGACAAGCATAGATTTCCATTTGAGGTAGGATCGGTTAATGGACGTGGAAGGCTCGCCCAAGATATGCGGGTACTTCGGCGTACTGCCCCAACCGTCCATATTGAGCTGCATAAGGGTGAAGGTCTTCCACTGGAAGTCTCTGACAAGGACGGGGCTATTGTTTCCACCGAAAATGCCGTCCATATCGCTCGTGATGTTCGAGAGACCGGAGAGACCCGCACCGATGTAAGTGGGTATGTGGAAGCGGATGTACTCCCACTCCCCGCCGGTCTGGTCTCCTGTCCAAACGCCGGCGTAGCGCTGAGTTCCCGCCCAGCCGTCAAGTGTGATGATGAAAGGGCGGGCACCGCCACCGTACTTCGTCGTGATGCCGGCCACGTCATTGATGCCGTTCAGTCCGAAAGAGTACCCGGCTCCGACCCAGGCCACATCCGTCTTCAAGACACGCACGCCCGCATCCCGGACCTCACGGACGATGTCGCGCTGCAGAAGCGGCTCTACGCCTTCTTTCGGGTGCAGGTCGCTCTGAGTCCAGAGGCCTATTTCCACGCCTTTGGAGCGGGCGTAGTCCCCAAACTCTTTGAGGTTTTGGACATTACCCTCCAAGGTGTTCGTCTGTCCGTATCCCGCTCCATAGCCGTCATTGGGGAGCACCCACCCGAGGGGCATATCGTGTGCGGCGTAGCGGTCGACGACGGCACGGGCAGAGAATTGGTAGTTGTCTTTCTCTCCATTCAGACTCTCCCTGACTCCACCGTTGTCTTTTTGGGACTCTTTGTATCTCTTGCCGTCTTCAAAGAGGATACCCCCCTCGTCCGTCTCTTTCCAAAAGTCGCGGTTGTAGGCATTGAGGTGCCCCTCATAGAGCGCAAACTTGGGCAAAAGAACAGGGTTCCCGGTAAGACGGTAATAATCTCCGAGAAGTGCCTCAGGCTTCTCACTGACCATCACGAAAAGGTCGAGGTAATCGGTGTCGTGTGAAAGGCGGACTTCCGAAGGGTCTTTTTTGCCGAAGTCATAGCTTCCGGGCTTAAAGGTATGCCACAAGATGCCGTAACCTGCAGTACTCCAGAAGTAGGGTGCGGGCGAAGCCACGCCTCCGTCCACCCAGTTGTTGCTGTTGAAGATCCGTATCTCCTCTCCCTTGTGTGCAAAGCGTCCGTTTTGGACACCGCCACCATAATAGCCTCGGTCTTCGGAATTAGCGAAAACGACCGTCGTTTTGCCCTCCGCGAAGGTGACGGGAGCCGTTTCCTCCAAGACTTTTTTGTCTCTCTTGAGGTCAAACACGGAGAGGAGACCGGAGGCTTTGGAGATCCGCACTTCTATCTCTTTGCTTCTGACGCTGAAGTATTTGCCACGGTCTTCCGTCTGTAAGGGCGACACGGTGCCACGGGGGGCATCCGCCAATATCTGTGCGGGTGGCGTACTTTCGGGATTCCTTATCGCACCGCCTTTTGGATCGCTGAAAAGACGGAAGATATTTTCGCCATAAAAATCAAGCGTCACGAGGCTCTTTCCCCCGCCATCGATCACTTCGAGTGAGGCGGGAGAGAGGCGACGAAGCTCCCTGGCGGAACGCTCTTGGGCATAGACGAAGAAAGGAACGGCGAGAGCAAAGACAATCGCCGTAAAAACGCGTGCAAAACCTTTGTGCATCATAAATCGGGTTATCTGAAGTGTGTGCATAAATGTGTCTTTTAGAGAAGCCCGCGCCGAGATCCGGGGAAAATTTCGGACGTACTCTCGCGAAGTTTCGGTACAGGCCGAAGTGCAATCGTCGGTCTGTATCCGGAGCTCTTCTTGGTCTGACCAAAAATAACTCCGGTCACCGGTCGGCGTGTTCCCGCGAGTAGATTGCGAGCTCAAGGGAGTTGAGGATATTCTGACAAATCACATAAAACGAAGGAATAATCCCCACAGCGGGATTCATAAAGGTGTACGCGATCCAGATGGCAAAAATGGTATTCTTTTGTCCCAAAGCCTGACGCCCGCTGACTCTCTGACCGCCGAAGTAGGCACCGCTTTTTTGTCCGATGAAATAGAGTACCATCGCCAGAATCATAGTGGCCACGAAGTAGACGGCAGTTTTCTGCAACGTAAGCTCCGGATTAACCACGATGGTGTGTACGGTTTTGGCCGCAATGACGGCTACCGTTGCCACCCATACGTAAAAAGTCCAAGTGGCACGTTTGGCCAGAGCCGCGTGTACTTTGGGGAGCGTGAAACGCAGAGTCCAAACGAGGACAAGCGGCAGGATAAGCAACGCCGAGACCTCTGCCAATATGTCGAAAACGGTAGACCAATACGATGCACCCGTATCGGGATAGAGCGCGCCAAGAAGGATGGGGGCGATGAGGGCTACAAGGATGTTGCAGGGAATAAGGAATGAGGTCACAAAAGCGATGCTGCCGCCAAGCATCATGGTGATGACGGTGGCAGATGTCGCCGTAGGCGTGAGTGTAATGAGGGCAAGCCCTTGCGCAAGCAGGGGGCTGAAAGGGGCAAGAACGAAATAAATCAATAAGCCCAAAATCCACTGTGCCGCAAAAAGTACATAGTGAAGCGGCTCGATCTTCAAATCCCGGGGATGCACCTTGGTATAGGCGAAGACGAGCATAATGAAGATCGTATAAATGATAAGATTCTCCAGATGATAAAGGTACGGGTACAAGACCCCGCCCACAACCATCGCCCACATCAGGGCATAGTCCTTGAAAATGCGTTTGAAAAGGCTTCTTTGCGCTGCCATAGTCCTTACTTCTTCTGTACCCCTCTAAGCCCCGTATTTCTTATGCTGTTTGAATGGAGCTGCAATTTACCCATTTTTAGAGACAATGCCGCCCCTTTTAAGCCGAATGGAGATTACGACCCGGGGGCGGCAAAATAGGAAGAGAGCGAAATAGGGAGGATCAGGCGTGCGACGTCAGGATAACGACAGGCACAGGGGTAAAAGGAAACTTGGGAGCCTGCAGTTTTGCAAACCCCCAAGTTCTCCATCTTAATCGTCGCTGTCGGGGTACCAGGATTCGAACCTGGGACCCCCTGCTCCCAAAGCAGGTGCGCTAACCGGACTGCGCCACACCCCGAGTCAATTCAAAGAAAATATCGTCCAGACCCCTCTCTGATCCGAACGCGACACAAAGGTACAAAAAAATCGTTTATCCCCGCCCGCCCCATTTACCCGAACCCTAAGGCTGTATTTTCTTCCCTCCGTGCATAGAAGCATTAACTTAAGGAGCCGGAGGTGTAAAGAAAGTGCTAACTTTGTACTTTCTTCTTACACTCGTTTTTGTCCGGACTTGCAGCAGCCGATCTTTCGCGACCTGTAGCAGGCACTTTTTTATTCTCTGGAGATTAGTAATGCGACCCAATATGTTTCAGCCGCGTCTGTTTAAGGCGCTAAAGGGCTATTCATTAAGCCGTTTCTACAAGGATCTGATGGCCGGAATCATCGTCGGCATCGTAGCACTCCCTTTGGCGATTGCGTTTGGCATCGCAAGCGGGGTGAGCCCGGAGCGCGGGCTGGTGACGGCCATCATCGGAGGCTTCATCGTGTCTGCGTTTGGGGGAAGCTCGGTGCAGATCGGAGGTCCCACGGGTGCTTTTATCATCATCGTCTATGGGATAATCGAGACCTTCGGTGTGCCGGGACTGGCAGTGGCGACGTTTATGGCGGGGCTGTTGCTCTTATTGATGGGCTTTTTTCGGGTGGGGACGATCATCAAATTTATCCCCTATCCCATCATTGTGGGCTTTACTGCGGGGATTGGCGTGACGATCTTCACGACACAGATACCGGACTTTTTGGGTCTGCACATTGACCGTCTTCCGAGCGATTTCGCATCCAAGTGGATTGCCTACTTTTCGCACTTGGATTCGATCAATCCGTGGGCTTTGGGCATTGGGGCGGTCAGTGTGCTGCTCATCATTTTTACGCCAAAGTTCTCCAAGAAAATACCGGGCTCGCTGACGGCCATCATCGTGATGACGATAGCGTCATACCTTTTGCGCTCTTATGCGGGGATAGAAGCCATCGAAACGATAGGGGACCGGTTCAGCATCTCGGCAGGCATCCCCAAGCCCCAAGCCTTGGGGATGGACTTTGAGACGGTCAAACTCTTACTTCCCTCCGCCTTTACCATCGCTATCCTTGGTGCCATCGAGTCGCTCCTCTCCGCGTCGGTGGCTGATGGGGTGATAGGCGGGCAGCACGACTCCAATACCGAGCTTATTGCCCAAGGCATCGCCAACGCAGTGGTACCTTTCTTCGGAGGTATACCCGTGACCGGTGCCATAGCCCGCACGATGACAAATATCAATAATGGCGGGAAAACACCGGTGGCGGGCATCATCCACGCCGTGGTGCTGCTCCTCATCCTGCTCTTTCTCTCGCCGCTGACGAAACACATCCCTATGGCCTGCCTTGCGGGAGTGCTGGTAATGGTCTCCTACAATATGAGTAACCTCCGCACCTGCCGGAAGCTCCTCAAACACCCCAAGAGCGATGTCTCCATCTTCCTGGTCACATTCTTCTTGACCGTATTCCTCGACTTGACTATCGCGATAGAGGTGGGGATGCTGCTGGCAATGGTGATTTTGCTGAAACGTGTGGCGGAGAGCACCCGTATCTCCGTCTTTACGGATAAAATCAATCTCACGGCGGATACGGAAGTCAGTTTGGATGAG
>SFHG01000061.1 GCA_004555765.1 Bacteroidales bacterium | reverse complement strand
CTCCCGATGCTTGATTTCATCAAGGCTATGGACGGCAGGGTTCCGAACTTCGCCGGCATCAAGTACACGTACGAGAGCCTCTACGAGTACAACCAATGTATGCGCTACAAGGACGGGAAGTTCGATATGCTCCACGGACAGGACGAAACCATACTCTCAGCCCTTGTGATGGGAGGCGCCAAGGGTGGCATCAGCGGCACCGGCAACTACATCGGCAACGTACTCGTAGACGTAATCGAAGAGTGGAAGAAAGGACATATCGACGCTGCAGTCAGAAGCCAAAACTACGCCCAAGACGTCATCAACGTCATTGCCGACTTCCGCGGGAACATCGTAGCGGGTAAGCGCATAATGAGGTTCTTAGGGCTGAATCTCGGACCAAATAGGATCCCCTTCCGCAACATCAAACCCGAAGAAGAAGCTGAGATCAAGAAGCGCCTCGACGCCATTGATTTTTTCAATCGTTGCAACCGTATCTAAGTCTTTATGTCTGACCAACACACATTTTTGGGAGCCCAAAGGACACTCTACAAAAGTACCCTCACCGACAACATCCTCCCCTTCTGGGTTCAAAACGGATTGGATACGGACTTCGGAGGAATCTTCACTTGTCTCGACCGGGACGGCACCCTGATGGACCCCACCAAATCGGTGTGGTTCCAAGGGCGCGCCACGTATATCTTCGCCTACGTCTACAACCATATCGAGAAGAATCCCCAGTACCTCCAAGTGGCAAAAGAGATCTTGGGTTTCCTCGAGAAATACTGCTTTGATACGGACGGGCGGATGTTCTTCGAGGTGAAAGCCGATGGCACACCGCTGAGGAAACGCAGGTATGTCTTTTCGGAGAGCTTTGCCATCATAGCGATGGCCGAGTACTCGAAAGCCACGGGCGACGAGGTCTATGCCGGAAAAGCACTCGACCTATTCAAGCGGACACTCGGGTTCTTGGAGACACCCGGCGTACTCGAGCCGAAATACCTCCCCGCACAGACCGCCATAGGGCACAGCATCAGTATGATTCTCCTCAATACTGCAGTCGTGCTTAAGCAGGTCACCGGTGACCCGGTACTCGAGAGACAGGTAGAGAAGTCTTTCAGACTCATAAAGGACAAACTGTATCACCCCGAGCTGCACGCGCTCCTCGAGATGGTCACGCCGGAAGGCGGGGTCATAGACACGCTTGCGGGTAGGACGATTAACCCCGGGCACTGCATCGAGACAGCGTGGTTCCTCTTTGAGGCCGCAGGCGCCTTCCCTACCCTCCCCTGCTCAAGTGAGATGCGGGATTTCGGCTTCACGGTACTCGATGATGCGTGGATGTGGGGATGGGACGAAGAGTTTGGCGGGATCATCAACTTCAAAGATGCGGGTGGGTTCCCGAATCAGGACTACTCCCAGGATATGAAATTTTGGTGGCCTCAGTGCGAAGCCATCATCGCCAACCTCTACGCCTACAAGCTTTCCGAAGACGAAAAATACCTTGGTCGATACCGTCTGGCGCACGACTGGGCTTGGGCGCACCTCGTCGATAGGGAATACCCGGAGTGGTACGGCTACCTGCACCGTGACGGCTCAGTAGCTCAGCCTGCCAAGGGGAACCTCTTCAAAGGACCCTTCCATATTCCGCGTATGCTTGCCAAAAGTGCCCTTTTGATTGACGAGATTTCGGGAAAGGAGTAAACTGATGACTAAAGCATTCACTCGGACAAAGTGGTATCCCTGGCTGGTTGTCGGTCTGCTGTGGGCGGTCGCGCTACTGAATTACCTCGACCGCCAGATGCTGTCTACTCTTGCAGATAGTATGATGGTCGACATCAAAGAGCTCGAAGATCCGCGTTACTTCGGTATGCTGATGAGCGGCTTTCTGTGGGTCTACGGGCTGATGAGTCCCGTAGCCGGCACCATCGCCGATAAGGTAAGTCGCAAATGGCTCATCGTGAGTTCGCTCTTCGTATGGAGTGGCGTCACGATGGGGATGTCCTACTGCACCTCTTTCGATCAAATCTACGTCTTGCGTTTGATTATGGGGATCAGTGAAGCACTCTATATCCCTGCGGGGCTTGCCCTAATCACGGAGTTTCACCAGGGACCGACCCGTTCGCTCGCCGTCGGCATCCACATGACGGGACTTTATATGGGTCAGGCACTTGGCGGATTCGGAGCCACTGTGGCGCACCAATACTCTTGGCAGGCGGCATTCCACACATTCGGGTACATCGGCGTCATTTACGCCTTGGTGCTTGCCTTTTTACTTTATGATAAAAGGAGCACTGCACAACAAGTTCCCGTCTCCGGGGAAGAAAGGGAGAAGATGCCTTCAGTCTCGGTGTGGCAAAACCTCGGCAAACTGTTCCGGACACCTTCTTTTTGGATTCTTCTCTTTGTTTTTGCCGTACCGAGCCTTCCGGGTTGGGCGACAAAAAATTGGCTTCCCACCCTATTCTCCGACAGCCTTAACCTCGGAATGGAATTCGCGGGGCCGCTCTCCACGATTACGATTGCGGCATCCAGTTTCGTCGGCGTGATCGTGGGGGGAATGCTCAGTGACCGCTGGGTAAGCAAAAACATTCGCGGCCGGGTCTACACCAGTGCCTTAGGCTTGGCGCTCACCATCCCTTCACTTATCCTCCTCGGTCTTGGACACACCATGCCTGCAGTGGTCGGATCGGCACTCTTTTTCGGCATCGGCTTCGGTCTCTTTGATGCCAATAATATGCCCATCCTGTGCCAATTCGTCCCGGATCGTCTTCGCTCTACGGCCTACGGGTTTATGAATCTGATGGGAGTATTCGCAGGGGCAATGATTACGCAAGTGATGGGTGCATGGACGGGCGAAGGCAACCTGGGACTCGGATTCTCTGCGCTCGGAGGCATCGTCCTCATCGCACTACTCTTGGAGATCTTCTTCCTCCGCCCGAAGTATCAGGATATGAAAGAAGCGGATTTCTAAGGGGGAAAAGACCTTTCGTATTTCCCCAAAAAATCGGTCTGTATCTCGCGTCATTGAGGTACAGACCGATTTCCTTTTCCGGTACAGACCGGCAACAATATCTCGGTACGTGCAAAAAAAGATCCCGGCAAACTTACTCGAATCGGAGTGCTTCCGAAGGACGCACATTGGAAATCAAGACCGCCGGGATGAGCACCAGGAGATAGATTACCACAAAGACCGTGAGATTAACCAGGAGCAGAGGCCAAAGATTGATTTGAACGGGGACGTAATCCATATAGTACTGAGAGGCGTCCAACGTGATGGGATGCCAAAAGTACTGTATGCCTGCGAGAACTAATGCAAACAAATTGCCCCACATCAATCCCTTCATAAGTATAGAGAGAGCCATCTGCCTGAAAACGGCTTTTATGGATCGTGTGCTCTGTCCCAGAGCCTTCAGAGTCGCTATGGCTCGGACTTTTTCCATCACCAGTACGACAATGCCCGTAATCATGGTCATTCCCGCCACTGCAGTGAGAAGGCACAGAATAAGGAGTACATTGGCATCCAGCAGATTGAGCCAGTCGAGGATACCGTTACTGAGTTCCTCGGCTTTATTCATGGCGTAACGTTCGCCATTATTCGCATAGCGGTCGGCAAGAAGGGCAAAAAGTTGCTCGTACACCGCATCGGTGTCCGCTCCGCTCGCCCGAAGCTGCACCATCACGCCGCTCGCTTCTTCTTCATTCAGCCCCAGAAGATTTCGTACTTGTCGTATGTCGCCGACGACCATTTTTTGATCAAAGTCTTCAAATCCGGTATCGAAAACCCCGGCAACCTTGAGCCGTCTCATCCTTATACCCCCATCGCTTCCCTTTCCCGACCCTGCAGACCGGAAATAGGCCATTACCTCATCACCGACACCTAACGAAAGCGAACGCGACAGGTGGGAAGAGATCAAAATCCCGTCCGAAAGGAACGATGTTTCCCGGAAAGAAGGCAGCTCACCCGCTTTCAAATAAGAACTGAAGAAATCGCGATTATACAGGGAATCCACACCGTGCATAAGGACGCCGGCAAATGCCGAGTCCGTTTTGAAAAGAGCCATCTCGTCGGCAAAGGTATAGACGGTCGCCTCGGGGTCTGCACGTCTCACGGTCTTGGTGACCGCGTCCAACGCATCCGAAGGCAGCTCCAGAGGAATGGAATACTGTCCGAATACGTTGTCGGGGTTGGAAATGACGATGCTGCCGATGAGACCGTTCACTTTCGTCCTGATCTCGCCCTTAAATCCCTCTACTATAAAGAAGGAAAGCAAGATGACAGAGACCCCGAGCGCGATGCCCGATACCGTCAGCTTCACGGACGGTCGAAGCAACCGCTTTCCCCCACTCTCGTCGGGGTCTTTGTGGAGGAATTTGTCTGCGAGGATTCGCTCTAACTTCATTGCCTTATCTTTTATCTTATCTGTCTCCACAAAGATACCTCTCCTATCGATATTTCGGGGTGAGAGGCAAAAGTGGTAAATTTGTGGGCGTGTTAGCAAACCACCTCAGTTTTATCGAGAGAGAAAGTCCTCGGACAGAAAAGTGGTGGTCTTTCTCGTCTCGAAAGTTTTTGAACGCCCCCGACATTTATCCCTTATGAAACATGGTTATGTGAAAGTGGCCGCCGCTGTCCCCTTCGTGGAAGTGGCAAACTGCTACTATAACATAGAGCGCATAGAGCGAATGGTGCGCCAAGCAGCCGCACAAAGAGTAGAGCTTCTCACTTTCCCGGAGCTCAGCATCACCGGCTACACTTGCGGCGACCTCTTTCTGCAGCCTTTCCTGATAGAACAAGCAGAGAAGGCTGTGGAGATTTTGGCAGAAAGAACGAAGGACGTCGATTTGCTCTACTTCGTGGGAATGCCGCTCGAAGTGGAGGACAAGCTCTTCAATACTGCCGTCGCCATCCAGAAAGGCAAGATTATCGGAGCCATCCCGAAGACTTACCTGCCGAACTATCGCGAATTTCAGGAGAAAAGGTGGTTTTCGAGCTCATACGACCTGCTCCTTTCGACTGCTCACATCGGAGAACAAGAGTTTCCCATCGGACACGACCTTATTTTCCTCAATGGCAAAATCGGCATAGGGGTAGAGATCTGCGAAGATATGTGGTCCCCTCTGACCCCCGGAACCCGACTCGCGCTCTACGGCGCACACATCATATTTAACCTCTCTGCCTCAAACGAGAGCTCGGGGAAGAATAACTACCTCAAAAGCCTTGTCTCCGGCTTATCTGCCCAGCAGATTTCGGCCTACGTGTACGCCTCCTGCGGTATAGGCGAGAGCTCCACGGACAACGTATATGCCGGGAAAGCGTTCATAGCCGAAAACGGCGTAATCTTGGGAGAAATGCCCCGCTTTGAGCTGTCAGAGAGGATGCTCATCAGCGACATCGACGTCTCCCGTATCCGTGCCGAAAGGCTTCTCAATAGCACCTTCCGCAAAGCTGCCTCACACTATACGAGCGACAAACTTGCCGTCGTGCCTTTCGAGATGCACGAGACAGAGGACTACGAAATGACCCGTCACATCGACCGGGATCCTTTTATGCCCCAAAATTCGGACAAAAGGGAGCTGAGCCGGGAGATGTTCAATATCCAGGTCACGGGACTCTTGCAACGGCTTCGCCACTTGGAGGGCTCCAAAATCATTCTCGGCGTAAGCGGAGGGCTCGACAGCACCCTTGCGCTTCTCGTGGCGGTCAGAGCCATGACCGTACTTGGAAGGAGTCCAAAAGAGGTCATCGCCGTAACCATGCCCGGTCTCGGCACAAGCCGGCGCACACTGAATAATGCACTGAGACTAATGGAACTCTTAGGCGTAGACGCACGCGAGATACCGATTGGCGAAATGGCAGAACATCAACTCAAAGCCATCGGACACGACACACGGACGGAAGACACGACCTATGAGAATACGCAAGCCCGCACCCGAACAGAGATACTGATGAACCTTGCCAACCTCGAAAGAGGGTTCGTACTCGGCACAGGAGACTTGAGCGAAGTAACGCTCGGCTGGTCTACGTTCAACGGCGACCACATGAGTATGTATAACGTCAACGGTTCGATCACGAAGACTTCCATCCGTACCATCGTGATGCAGTTGTCCAAGGACTACTCCGACGAGATAAGGGACATCCTCATAGACGTGGTAGAAACACCGGTGAGTCCGGAGCTCAGAAACGAGGACGAAAATGTCATTTCCCAAGAGACAGAGAAGATCCTGGGACCGTACGAAGTGCACGATTTCTTCATCTACCACATGCTCAAGAACGCTTACTCGCCGGAGAAACTCTTCTTCCTCGCCGAGAAAGCCTTTGAGGGCAAATACTCTTCCGAGGAGATCAAAGGATGGCTCAAAACCTTCATCAGCAGATTCTTCCGGCAGCAGTTCAAACGGAACGCGATGCCCGACGGACCCAAAGTCGGAGCCGTATCCCTCTCTCCCCGTGGTACCTGGCTGATGCCCAGCGATGCTAAGGCCGATATGTGGCTCAAAGCCATTGAGAAGCTCTAAAGACGACCGGACACAAAACTTCACACACGACACACAGATATGATTCAAACCAACGACCTCGGCATCCAATTTGGCGGCAGAGTGCTTTTCAAAGACGTTAACCTCAAATTTCTTCCCGGCAACTGCTACGGCATCATCGGAGCCAACGGAGCGGGCAAATCCACTCTACTCCGGATGATCAGCGGACAGCTTGATCCGACGAGCGGCTCCGTAGAGATGGGACCCGGTGAAAGGCTCTCCGTCCTCTCCCAGGATCACTTCGCATTTGACGAGTACACGGTGATGAACACCGTCCTGATGGGACACTCGACACTATGGGGTATTATGGAAGAAAAAGACGCCCTATACGCCAAGCCCGACTTCAGCGACGAAGACGGCATCCGCGCCGCTGAGCTTGAAGAAAAGTTCGCGGAGATGGAGGGATGGAACGCCGAGAGTGACGCAGCTCAGCTCCTAAGCGGGCTTGGCGTACCGGAAGCCCTTCACTACGAGCTGATGGCGAACCTGTCCGGCAAGCAAAAAGTGCGCGTACTCTTGGCTCGCGCCCTCTTTGGTAAGCCGGACAACCTACTCTTGGACGAGCCGACGAACGACCTCGACCTTGACACCGTCTCTTGGCTCGAAAATTACCTCCAGGACTTTGAGAACACCGTCCTCGTCGTATCTCACGACCGCCACTTCCTTGACTCTGTCTGCACACACACGGTCGACATAGACTTCAATAAGGTTCAGATCTATGCCGGCAATTACAGTTTCTGGTACGAAAGCTCTCAGCTCGCCCTTAAGCAGATGCAGCAGCAGAATAAGAAGGCAGAGGAAAAGAAAAAGGAACTCGAAGAATTTATACGCCGTTTCAGTGCCAACGTGGCTAAGAGCAAGCAGACCACTTCGCGTAAGAAGATGTTGGAGAAGCTCAATATCGATGAAATCAAACCCTCCAGTCGCCGCTATCCGGGCATTATATTCACTCCCGACAGGGAGGTCGGCAATAAAATACTTGAAGTCAAGGGGCTAACCGCCACTGCGCCCGCGGTGGACGGTTCCGGAGAGCAGGTGCTTTTCCAAAACCTCGACTTCAACGTGGAGAAAAGTGACAAGATCGTATTCCTCTCCCACGACCCGAGGGCGATGACGGCTTTCTTCGAGATCATCAACGGCAACCGCCCCGCCCAAGCGGGGACTTTTGAATGGGGTCAGACCGTCACTACGGCCTACCTCCCGCTTGACAATACCGAGTTTTTCAATAAAGACATCACCCTCATCGACTGGATCTCCCAATTTGCCAAAGACACCAACGAAGTCTACCTCAAAGGGTACCTCGGGCGTATGCTCTTCTCGGGCGAAGAGATACTCAAGAAAGTGGGAGTCCTTAGCGGGGGCGAAAAAATGCGCTCCATGATCTCGAGGATGATGCTCAAAAACGCTAACGTCCTCATCCTCGACACGCCGACCAATCACCTTGACCTCGAGAGCATCCAGGCCTTCAATAACACGCTCAAAAACTACCCCGGCAATGTCCTTTTCTCCAGCCACGACCACGAATTTATCCAGACCGTGGCAAACCGCATCATCGAGCTGGGACCGAATGGAATGATTGACAAGATGATGGAGTACGACGACTATGTCACCGACCCCACTGTAGCCGAGCTGAGGGCGAAAATTTACTAACTATTTATTCTTTGTATGATACACGTAGGCATCGTTGGCAGCGAGGGATATGCGGTGGGGGAATTGTACAGTCTGCTCCTCAACCACCCCGATGTCCGGCTCGACAAAGTATACGCACCCAACCGACGTGGGATGAGGGTCTCCGAGCTCTTTAACGATCTCAGGGACTACAAGTCACTGACGTTCACCGATGAGGACGACTTTGAGGGACTCGACCTCCTCTTTATCTGTCTTCCCACAGGGCACAGCGAGAGGTTCCAGAGGTCGTACCACCTTCCTCCGGAGCTCAAGCTCATCGACTTTTCGCACGAGCACCGTCTGGCCAAAAGTGACGGCTATGTCTATGGGTTGCCCGAGGCATACAGAGAGAAGATTATGGCAGCGCAAAAAGTCTCCGTCCCCGGTTCGCTTGCGATGGCGATAGAATTGCCACTGATTCCTCTTGCCAAAAATATGGTGCTTAATCATCCGCTCCATATCAACTCGGTTGCGGGAAAGACTGAGGCCTTCGCCCGCCCCACTCCGGACACCACGTTGTCCTACGAGGTCATATTCGACAATTTTCACGTCTTCAATCCCTTCAATCACAGCCATGAGGAGGAAGTAAAGACTATTCTTACCGATCTTCAAAAGTCCTTCAATCAGGAGCTCAACCT
>SFHG01000060.1 GCA_004555765.1 Bacteroidales bacterium | reverse complement strand
CTTGCCGTGGAGGAGTGTTGGAAGAGGAGGAAGAGGAGAGTGGAGGAGTGGTAGAGTGTAGGAGTGGAGATAGACGACAGAAGATTGAGGGTAGATTGAAGGTAGTAGTATGACAGAATGTAGATGACAGAAGATAGTAGGGTAGAGGACGGAGGGTAGTAGAACAGAGTGTAGATGACAGATGGTAGAGGTGGAGGTGTAGAGCAGTTAAGCCCGGCTTGCCTATCTTTGGCGCCGATGGTACTATTACGCTTGTAGGAGTAGGTAGCCGCCACTTAGAGGAGAGACCGGAGTTAAGAGAGACAAATCTCTTAGCTTCGGTCTCTTTCTTTCTTCTTTCTCCTTCCTTTCTTCCTTCCTTTCTTTTTCCCGTGGAGGAGTGGTGGAAGTGGTGGAAGTGGAGTGGCGGAGTGGTAGAGTGGTGGAAGAGGGAAGTGGGTTTGCCGAGGTGGAATGGAGAGGAAGTGGAGTGGTGGAGTAGTAGAGTGGTAGCGTGGTGGAAGAGGGAAGTGGGGGTTTGCCGTGGTGGAATGGAGAGGAAGTGGAGTGGCGGAGTAGTAGCGTGGTGGAAGAGGGAAGTGGGTTTGCCGTGGTGGAATGGAGAGGAAGTGGAGTAGCGGAGTGGTAGAGTGCAGGAGTGGTAGAGTGTAGGAGTGGTAGAGTGCAGGAGTTGGTAGAGTGCAGGAGTGAAGATGGACGACAGAAGATTGAGGGTAGATTGAAGGTAGTAGTATGACAGAATGTAGATGACAGAGGGTAGTGGGTGGTAGATGACAGAAGATAGTAGTGTAGGGGACGGAGGGTAGTAGTGCGGGAGATTGCAAGACAGTGGACAGAGTGTAGATAACAGCGTGTAGTGGGTGGTAGAGGACGGAGTGTAGTAGGTGGAGGTATAGAGCAGTTAAGCCCGGCATGCCTATCTTTGGCGCCGATAGTACTATTACGCTTGTGAGACCTTTGCGAGAGATGGGCTTTGGGGACTGAGGAAAAGAGAGAGGCCCAAAATGACAGAAAAGAGAGTCGGGAACGTCCAAAACAACAGGGCTTTCCGACTCTCTTTTAGATCGAAACCGATGCTTTTTACTGCTCTTCTAAGCAATGGCTTGGCATTCGGTAAAGATTGAATGCCATTGCTTCGATGCTGTTCCGGGTATGTGCTTTCTACAATCCTCGGAAGCGACACCTCCCGCCACCGATTTCCTTACTTAAACTTTGATCCCCTCCCGTTGCACTTAGCTCAAGAATGCACCATAGTGACTCGGTAAGCGTTTCAGTCGTTTCGGTCATTGCTGTGTGCATTTCGGGGCACAAATGGTTGTGGTGTCGTTTGGGTCTTTATACCTTTGCGACAGAGTCGGTTGGTCTACTGCGAACAGATAGATCACACGACAGGAGTAGAAACGTATAAGTCTAACGAAACAAACAGAAGAAAGTATGAAACGTAACATCATCGCTATCGTAGCAACTGCCCTTATGGGTATGACAGCTGTCTCAGCTGTGGCACAGACTCCCGCCTCACTCGACTATGGTGTCAAGGCCGGTGTCAACTGTTCCAGTCTGATCCTGAGTGATGACTTCAGCATCCTCAAGAGTGAGGTCAAGCCTGGAGCTGACTTCGGAGGATTCATGAGGATCAATCTCCACCCGAACTTCGCTATCCAGCCCGAACTGGAGTTCTACTACAGAGGTGCCGGTGTCAAGGCAGAGGCCGGTTCTGTCTCTGTCGAGAATAAGATCAACCAATGGGGTATGCAGATCCCTGTCTACGCATTGGGTAAGGTAGAGCTCGGCAATGGACAGCTTTACGGAGGTGTAGGTCCTTACTTTGGTGTAGGCTTCTCGGCAAAGACTGATGAGATAGAGTTTGGTCTCGTAAAGTTTGACCCGATAGATCTGTATGAGCAGCACAACGACAAGTCTGCCCTCCAGAGATGGGATGTAGGTGTCGCTTGCCAATTAGGTTATGAGTTTGCCAACGGAATCCAGATCAATGCCGGCTACAAGTATGGCTTCATCAACCAGGTCGATGATCTCAAGTCGTCTGTAAATGGTGTCGTCTCTAAGTTTGGCACCACTCTTAAGGATGACTCATACAAGGCAAATACCAGTGTCTTCACTGTAGGGTTGGGGTATCGCTTCTAAGGAAAGGAAAAAATTAGAACCCTATCTTCTTCTCCGTAAATGGAGAGGGATATAGGGTTCGCTTTTTCTTGCTACCTTAGTGCACGCATACTTCACGGGTAGTCTCCTTATTACGAGAGGTACCTATTAAAGAAAGAAAGAGTAGATATATGACGAGACGCATCATAACTGACCGCCTGAGGCGGCGACAAGGCAAGGGCTTCATATTGCTAAGCAATGAGAGAAAGAGCGTGCTACTGGCTACGCTTATCAGCAGCTTCTTGCTGGCGTTTGTGATGCTGTCTTCATCGATCTACTACTACAGTTTGGTGGATACGGATCGAAAGATTGACATAGGAGCTATTCTGTCGGTGAATTCGTTTGCTTCGCTACTGGTCAATATGGTCTTCTTCTATTTGCTGCTCAGCATTCAGTCATGGGCGATCAATAGGTATGAGATACGCCAGTACCAGCTTTGGCTGATTTTGCTGGGACTACTCGTGGGGGTAATCTTGATCTCACCTTACTTATCCCGGCTGCAACGCTGGTGGTTTGAAGATCTCTTTAGCTATCATGCGTATGCCGCGATGCAGTATGTCAAGGATCTGGTAATCCTGGTGGTGACCTTTCTCTTTACCATAACCATCTACTTGATGAAGCAAAATCACTTGGCGGTGGTCAGTATGCAGGAGCTGGATTTTGAGAATCTGCAGAATAGGTACACGGCACTGAAGAATCAGACAGATCCACACTTCCTCTTTAACTGCCTTAATACACTCAACGGGCTAATCGGTAGAGATGACGAGCGAGCTAAAGCGTATGTGCAGGAGCTGGCGACGGTTTTTAGACACACGATGCGAGACAAAGTAGTGGTACGTCTGTCGGATGAAATGGATTTTGTCCGATCCTACCTTTACTTGATGTGTGTCCGCTATTTCGACGGTCTCCGAGTGGAGTGGAATATAGATGATAAGTGTCTGGACTACTATGTTATACCATCAGGAGTGCAGATCTTGGTGGAGAATGCGATCAAGCACAACATAGTTAGTGCCAGGGTGCCTCTGACTATTCGTATCAGTACCGAAGGGCATCAGGTCGTGGTGGATAACCGGATCCAGCTACGAGAGGATAGCAAGTCGGGGAGCACGGGGGTGGGACTGGATAATCTGATGGAGCAGTATCGTATGCTCTTCGGGAAGGATATAGATATCGTCTCCAAGGAGGGTCACTTTACGGTCTCGCTGCCATTGATCAAGAGCTTAGAAGAAGTCGAACCCAAAGCCAAATCACTGATATGAGAGTAATAATCGTAGAGGATGAGTACTTTACCGCCACAGGGTTGCAAGCACTACTTACTGAGATAGACCCCGGCATAGAGGTGCTGACCATACTCCAGAGTGTATCTGAGTGTGTCGAGTGGTTCGGTAGTCATCCGGAGCCCGATCTGGCCTTTATGGATATTCACCTGGCAGATGGGCCGGTGTTTTCACTCTTTGAGCGGATCGAGGTCTTCTGTCCGATCATCTTCACCACTGCTTATGAGGAGTATGCGCTGAAGGCGTTTGAGGTCAATAGTATCGACTACCTCCTGAAGCCTATCAAGCAGACAGATCTCCGGAGAGCTCTCGACAAAGTGAAGCGATTCGGACGCAGTGAGCAGAAGGTGGACAACCAAGCTCTGATGGCTAAGATGATGCAGGCACTCAATGAGTCGCAGCTGAGCTACAAGAGTCACTTCCTAATCCCTTGGGGCGATAAGCTGATTCCTATATCCGTAAGCAAGATCGCCTATATACGCTCGGAGAGCAAAGCTTCCGTCGTGGTAACGACTGACAAGAAAGAGTATTTTGTCGACCTCTCATTGGACAAGATTATCCAAGAGCTCAATCCTAAGCGCTTCTTTAGAGCCAATAGACAGTACATCGTGGCACATAGTGCCATACAGAGTATGTCGGTCTGGTTCGGAGGTAAGCTGACGGTGACACTCGCCATAGAAACTCCTGAGAAGGTCATAGTCAGCAAAGCGAAGAACAAAGAATTTAAGGAGTGGTATCAGGGAGCGTAGTCCCGGGTATCAAGTGATATAGTAACGAATAGACGTTAGTAAATCGTGAAAAATAGCGAATATAATAGGCAGATCATTCTTCTCCTATGTGCGGCTTATGTCCTCTCTTTCGGATGGAGTCCCGAGATATATGCCCAAGAGCCGATGTCGCTGGAGCAGTGTAGAGACTTAGCTCTGGGGCGCAACAAACAGATACAGATGGCTCAGGCAGATGCAGTAGCTTCCGACTACTTAGTACAATCGGCCAAGACGAAGTATTTACCTCGTATCGACTTCGCCGGCGCATGGATCAATCCGGGGGATAGAGCCTTGCGTCCATTTGCGATTGACTTCAACATACCGGGCGTGACACCTCCCGGACTATCGATACCTTTAGACTTCATCAGTGTTGCACCGAAGGAGATTTATACGGGAGGCTTTGTCTTGCGTCAGCCGATCTTTATGGGGGGCAAGATTGTCGAGGCAAATAAGATGGCTCGCTATACTTCTGACCTGGCATATGAGAAGGTTAAAATGAAGGAGGCCGAGGTCCTGGCAACTGTCGATGAGGCTTTCTGGCGTGTGATCTCTGTTCAGGAGAAGGTAAAGCTGGCGCAAACTTACAAGTCGCTCCTGGATCATCTTGTGCAGGACTTGGAGAATGTCTACGCCGAGGGGATGACTACCAAAAACGAGGTCCTAAAGGTGCAGGTAAAGCAAAACGAAGCGGAACTTACGCTCGTGAAGGCTCAGAACGGCCTGCAACTCTCTAAGATGCTGCTTGGTCAGATCATTGGTCTGGAGGCGGATCAGATCGTGCTGGATACCGAGATCATCAGTGAGGAGCAGCTGAGCAGTCGGCTCTTGGCCCTGGACAGCAACAAGGCTGAGCGGGCGGAGATCGTTATGCTGCGCAATAAGCTCGCCATCACCGAGTCTGCAAGGAAGATGGTCAAGTCACAGTTCCTGCCCAACGTCTTCCTTACCGCAGGATACAACTGGGTAGAACCGAATATCTACAAAGGAACCCAAAACAACCTTGGCGGAGACTGGATGATAGGTATAGGGGTGCAGGTTCCCATCTTGACTTGGGGTGATAGAATCCACCAAGTACACATAGCAGACCAAGAGGTGTCAAAGGCGGAGCTGGAGCTACAAGACGCTCAGGAGATGATCGCTCTGCAGGTACAGCAAAATAAATTTAAGTATGCCGAGGCGCTTAAGAAGATGGAGCTGACGAAGCTCTCCAAGGAGCAGGCGGAGGAGAACCTCCGCATTACCAAAAACAATCTCTTGGAGGGGATGAACAGTATCCGTGATATCCTTGAAGCGCAGACTATGTGGGAAAAGGCCGCTTCCGAAGACATCGATGCCCGAGTAGAGGCTGCAGTGACACTCTCTCAGCTGGAGAAGTCCACAGGTGCGCTCTACCGGTATGCGGCCGAGCATGCACAGACTGAAGAATACAAATAGGAAGAACAATATGCACACCAAAGAACTTAAGAGCTACTTGCTCCCAACAATACTACTCCTGCTCTCCATGGGCGCCACGACGGCCTGCAACAAACAGGAAGGGAAGGCTCGGGAGTCCGAAGCGGACAAGGGGATCCCCGTGACCATCGCCCGGGCAGCAGAGATGACTTTTACGCCCGGCATTCGCTTCTCCGGTACTGCCGAGGCCTCCAAAAGTGCCAATCTGGGGACGGCACTGCCGGGCAAGGTAGAGCGCATACGCTACAGCAAGGGAAGCTTCGTCCCCAAAGGTGCAGTCATCGTGGAGATGTCTGATGAGATGCTGATACAAGCACAGGTCGAGAACGAAGCGATCAAGCGTGACTTCGATCGTGTCACACGCCTAAGAGCAAAGGAGAGCATTAGCCAGATGGACTACGACCATGTCAAGGCTAAGTATGATGCTTCTGTCGCTAAGGTCGCTATGCTCAAAAAGAATACATCGATTACGGCTCCCTTTGGCGGAGTCATCACTGAGATTATGATCAGTGAGGGTGAGACCTATGCTTTTACCCCCAGTCTCAGCAGTGACCTTAAGCTGGAGAGCGGGATTGTCGAGCTGCGCCAGATCAATCCGCTCAAAGTAACCATAGAGGTCAATGAGAAGGATCTGAGCTATATACAGAAGGGGCAGCTTGCCACGATTACCTTCGATGCTTATCCCGATGAGCCTGCCGAGGGTAAGATCTCTTACATCTCTCCTGTCCTCTCCCCGATGACCCGTACTGCCTCCGTAGAGGTCAATATCCCGAACGGCAACAACCGCCTCAAACCCGGTATGTACTGCAATGTATCCATTGCCCTACCGGAGCGTGAGGGGCTGTTTGTGCCGCTCAATGCCATCTACCGTCTGGCGGGTACGGCTGAGGAGTTTGTCTTCAAGCTCAATGGAGATGGGACGACCGTGAGCCGTATCCCCGTGAAGCGTGGTGAGATCAATGACGGCTGGGTCTACATCGACAGCGATGAGGTCAAGAGTGGTGACGCTGTCATCATAGAAGGCAAAAACAAGCTCAGTGACGGCTCTAAGGTGAATGTGGTGAAAAAGTAAGCCTATGAAACTTCCCGAATTTGGCGTAAAGCGACCCATTGCGGCGGCGATGATTTTCGTCGCCATACTGGTGATCGGTGTCTTCTCGCTGACTAAGCTGCCACTGGACTTGATGCCGAATATGGAGTTCCCCTCCCTGACGGTGATCACGGTCTACCCCGGAGCGTCCGCTACAGAGGTGGAGGAGCAGGTCTCTAAGCCTCTGGAAGCGGTACTCTCCTCTGCAGAGAACTTGGTCGAGATCAAGTCTATCTCTAAGGAAAACGTTTCCTTCATACAGCTCCGCTACGAGTGGGAGTCGGATATTACGGCAGCGGCAAATAATGCCCGAGATCTCCTTGAGCTGGTCAAGTCTCGTATGCCTTCGCAAGCCTATACGCCGATCATTTACAAGATCAACTCCACCATGATGCCTGTCCTCGGCTATGCAGTCAATGCGGACGAGAACTATGATGGACTGGAGGATATCGTAGAGAATCAGATCGCCTCAGCTCTGAGGAAGGTGGACGGAGTCGGTACCGTTATCTATCTGGGGCAGCCTCAGCGTGAGATAAGGGTCGAGATAGATCCTACACGGATGCAGGGCTATGGTATGTCGGTGGCTCAGCTGTCAATGATGCTCAAGGCGAATAACATCAACGTACCCTCGGGCTTTGTCACTGAGAGTGCGTACGACTTTTCCGTGCGCATGCCCGGCAAGTACGAGAGCATAGAGGAGCTGGAGAACACGGTCATCAAGGCTGTCAATGGTAAGGTGGTACGTGTCAAGGATGTGGCTACCGTCAAGGATACCTTCAAGGAGACCGATGCCTCTGCTTTCAACCATATAGGCAAAGGTATTGCCCTCCTCGTACAGAAACAATCCGGAGCAAATACGGTAGATGTGGTCAATGCGGTACGAGCTGAGATCGCTGACGTACAGAAGGAGTTGCCGTCGGATGTGCGGATCTTTGAGGTGATAGGTTCGGACGAACTGGTCACTTCGTCGATCAATAACCTGAGTTCGTCGATTTGGTACGCTCTAATCTTCGTTTCCTTGGTGGTCTTGCTCTTCCTTAGAGAGTGGAAGTCCAGCCTCATTGTGTTCCTGACGATGCCGGTGTCGCTTATCTCGGCCTTTATCGTCATGAACCTGCTCGGCTACACGATCAACATATTCTCGCTCGTGGCACTGGTGATCGCTATCGGTATGGTGGTGGACAACGCCATCGTGGTTCTCGAAAACATCACACAGCACGTCGAGCGGGGAGCTATGCCGAAGCAGGCCGCCATGTTCGGAGCGTCAGAGATGGGTCTGGCTATTGCCGCCTCTACACTGACCACGATTGTGGTATTCCTTCCATTGGTATTTATGGGTGGTATCGTCGGAGTGATGTTCAAGCAGCTGGCCGTCCTGACAGTGACCTGTATGATCACCTCCCTCTTTACCGCACTGACACTGACCCCGATGCTCTCAAGCGTCTTGCTCAAGCCCGCTCCCCGTGGCGGAGAGGTGCATAAGCATGGCAAGCTGTACAATTGGAGCGAACGTATGTTCCAAAGCATTGAGCGAGTCTACCGGGACTTTCTGGGGTGGGCGGTCTTTCACAAAGGCTTCACCCTCATATCGGCTCTGGCTGTCTTTGTCTTGGTACTGCTCTTGGGCAAGTCGGTCGGCACAGACTATATCCCCGACATCGATGCAGGATCTGTCACTATCCAGTTTGAGACGGAGCAGGGGACTTCACACACGCTCACAGAGCAGGTCGGTAATGAGGTCGTACAGTTACTGCAAGACAATGTACCGGAGATTGTCGAGGGTGGTATAGCCAGTATTACGGGTCAGACGGAGGAGGGTGTCCTTACGGCTGTCGGCTTTAAGGAGGGTAAGAATATCGGCACCATCTTCTGCCACCTCAAACCGGTAGGGGAGCGTAGTCGCAGCAGTCAGCAGATTGCAGACGATATACGGCCGCTGATTGAGGCCATCCCTGAGATAGAGAAGGTGACCGTCTCCGGCGGCAGTGCCATGGCGACCGCTCTGACCGGGAATAAGGCTCCGATAGAATTTGTCGTCTTTGGCAAAGACATCGACCGGATGAACCGGATTGCCTTCGAGATCGAACGTAAGGCCAAGGCGTGCCCGGAGTTTACCAATGTTGAGGCGCTCGTATCGGGCGGCAATCGAGAGGTGCACATTCTCGTGGACAAGGACAAAGCCTCTCAGATGGCACTCAATCCCGGGGTGATCGGTATACAGGTGCGTGAGAACCTCTATGGTGCTAAGGCCGGATCCTATACTGAGGATGGCACCGACTACGATATCCGGATACAGTATGCGCCGGACTATCGCAACTCGATCAGCAAGCTCCGCGAGATGCAGGTGACCAATCTGCTGGGACAGCAGGTGCCCCTGATTGCCGTTGCCGATATTCAGGAAAAAGAGGGACCTGTACAGATTGAGCGACTCACTCAGCAGAGGTATGTCAAAGTCACAGCCAACCTCAACGGCATCTCGCTCGGTGATGGCGCCAAGAAGGCGAAGCAAATCATCGCCGACACCGAAAAGCCCCAAGGCGTGACCATCTCACTGGGTGGTCAGGTGGAGGATCAGGGCGATACCTTCTCTTCGCTCACGGTTATCTTCGTCATCGGTCTGCTTCTGGTCTTCGTGGTGATGGCTGCTCAGTTTGAGTCGCTGCTCGATCCATTTATCATCCTCTTTGCGATACCGTTTACCTTGGTCGGAGTCATCTTGGCTCTTCTGGTTACCGGGACTACACTGAGTGTCGTGAGCTTTATCGGGCTCATCATACTGGTCGGTATCGTGGTTAATAATGGTATCGTCCTGGTAGACTACAGTAATATGCTCGTGCATCGTGGGTATACGATACGGGATGCGGTGATGGAGTCAGGTCGCTCACGCTTACGTCCCGTCTTGATGACCTCGATGACTACTATACTCGGGATGCTGCCGATGGCACTCAGTAGGGGTATGGGCAAGGAGCTATATGCTCCTCTCGGTATCACCATCATCGGAGGTCTCCTGATCTCTATGCTTGTGACGCTCATCTTGGTTCCCACCGCTTATGCCGCTGTGCATCAGCGCAAGCTCAATAAGGAGCGTAGAATGTTTAGATTGAGAAAACGGATAAGCAACGACTAATATATGAGATTTATATATATCACCTGCAATATCAGTATGCTGGAGCAGATGGAGTCGCTCCTAAGAGAACTGGAGATAAGTGTCTATCAGGTCATCCCGAAGGCTCTTGCCGAGAGTAACTTCGATATTCCGCACAAAGATACCGCTGTATGGCCCGGCTTCAACGCTTGCCTGCTGGCACAGGAGGCAGATGCCGCCAAGGGCGATGCACTCATAGAGCGTATTAGGGAGATGAATCGTCAGGCGTACAACAATAGTGAGCTCGTCGCTGCATACCTCTGGTCCGTCGACTCCCACGTAATCCCGGAGCCTGTCATACCCGTACAGGAGCGTGATCCCCTATGTGGGGCGTAAGCTACATTTAGTATGCGATTGGATAGGATGCGTCGGAGTCGTTCGTACTCCGGCGCATCTTTTTTGTACGCTCGGCATAAGCATTGTCTGGCGAATGGTCGGGTATCGGTTGAGGACTAAGATGAGACCCGTACCGAAGGAAAAAATTCGGTACGGGTCTCGTCATTTAGCCGGTCTGTATCTCGCGATAACCTATGTCCGTGCAAGATTGCCTATTCCTCTGCGGTGGTGAATTTGCCACCTCGTGCCACTCGCACCAAAGGATCTTCCTTTGAAAGTCGATTTCCTATCAGCCCCGGTTGCGGTCTTTTGCCTCTAACGGAGTGCCATTTGTCCGGCGTTCGTCCGGCATCCGTATGGTGTTGCGCCCCGTAGGGGCAGACGGCACGGAGTGCCGAATCTCGGTAGCCTCACACGAAGACCGCGTCAGCGGTCGATGTGTGGGGTAATGGAGGCTCAAATAAATCCCCACAGCCACAGCGTGGCTGAACCTTTATTCGGCACCTACGGAGCCGTGTGGAAATGAATCGTCCCGTTTTCCCGGGGTGCCAAGGCCCCTACGGGGTCTTAACCCCGGGCTACCAAGATTTGACCGCTGACGCGGTCTTTTGCCCCTATCGGGGCGTTCGTCTTGACCCTTTTCCCCGGGGCTGCGAGACCTACGGTCTCTTTGCCACGATCTACCAAGATTCGACCGCTGACGCGGTCTTTTGCCCCTATGGGGCGTCTCCCCGGGTGTTTTTCGTCTACACTGTTTCTGATGCGTCAGCCCCGGTTTCATACTCCGGGAGACATACCCGGGGAGGCGTTTTTATAGGACGGCGATAATCTCCTGCCCGACGCTGACTAATAATTGTTGACGGCTTTTGAGGTAACTTCTTTCAGTGTTTCTTTAAAAAGTGGTATTAAGTGGAAACAATTTTGTAACTTTGTGTGCGTTTAGAAAAATATTGGACGTAGCAGCTATTTAATCTCGGCTTCATCCTACTTGAAAATTTAAATGCTAAAGACTATTTACTAATCACAATTTGTTTGGCAAACCAACATGAATGTAATCACACACAATTCCCGTTTATGTGTGGGGAAGATGTGTGCCATTTTGATGGCACTC
>SFHG01000059.1 GCA_004555765.1 Bacteroidales bacterium | reverse complement strand
GCTCGGAGGGGGATTTTGGTACGTACCGAGAAAAAAGTTTCGGTACGGGAGACATCGAGACGAGACCCGTACCGAAAATTTTTTCTCGGTACGGGTCTCCTTATTGCATAGGGTGCAGGGCACTCCCTGTACTACCGGTCATCTCACTGTCGACTAACCCGGTGTCTTTTCAGGGCGTAAGACCGCGCCGACGGTCGAGAGGGAGAAATACGCCTCTTTGGGGCAATAGACCGCAGAGAGTGGCCAAAAGGGGCGTAACACCATACGAATACCCAAAATAAGAGGGTGTGCCGAAAACTGACTTTCGACACACCCTCTTATCTTATTCCTAAATTCCGAGCTGTTTCGGGGGTTAGCTGAGACCTTCGATGTTGCCGTCCACGACATCGATGACTTTGGCGTTGGGCTCCTCGGGAAGGCCGGGCATACGCATGATGTTGCCCATTATGACGATGATCATCTCTGCGCCGGCATTGACGACGATGTCTTGAACCGTCAGTTCAAAGTCCTTGGGCGCGCCGTAGAGCTTGGCGTTGTCGGTGAAGGAGTACTGTGTCTTCGCGATGCAGATGGGAAATTTGTCGAATCCCTGTTCCTCCAACTTTTTGATCTTCTTGTTGGCCTTGAGCTCGTAGACGACGTTCTTTGCCCCGTAGACGCGTTCGGTCACTTTCTTGACCTTGCTCTTGATGCTTTCGAGGTTGTCGTAGCAGTAAACGAGGGGTTTGGAGGGGTGGTTTTCGATGGTGTCCACGACGACTTTGGCGAGCTCGACGGCTCCTTCGCCCCCCTCGCTGAATGCGTTATTGACCGCAAAAGCCACTTCCGCTTTCTTGCAATGCTCTGCAATAGCAGCTATTTCCGCATCCGTGTCGGTCGGGAAACGGTTGATGCAGACGACGACGGACTGGCCGAAGTTGCGGAGATTGGCGATGTGGCGGTCTATATTCTCAAAGCCGGCTTTGAGGGCTTCGACGTTTTCGGTTTTGAGCTCTTTTTGATCCACACCGCCGTGCATCTTGAGCGCCTGAGCCGTAGCGACAAGGACAGAGGCGGCAGGCTGGATGCCTGCGTGGCGGCATTTGATGTCGAGGAACTTCTCTCCCCCGAGGTCGGATCCGAAGCCCGCTTCCGTAATCGCATAGTCTCCGTAATGCATGGCCATCTTCGTGGCCACGATGGAGTTGCAGCCGTGTGCGATGTTGGCGAAAGGACCTCCGTGAATGAAGGCAGGCGTGTTTTCGGTGGTCTGGACGAGGTTAGGGTTCATTGCGTCCAAAAGCAGCGCCACGATAGAGCCACCCACGCCGAGGTCTTTGACGTGGAAAGGCGTGCCGTCCTTCTTGTAGCCGAGGAGGATGTTGTCGATGCGCCGGCGGAGGTCTGTGAGGTCGGTCGCAAGGGTCAGGATGGCCATAATTTCGGAGGCCGTGGTGATGTCGAAGCCGGTTTCCCAGGGGATACCGTTCGCGGTGCCGCCGAGTCCCGTGATGATGTAGCGGAGGTTGCGGTCATTGACGTCGAGGACGCGTCTCCAGACGATTTCTTTCAGCCCGTTTTCGTTATTGCGGTTGCGGAGGACGTAGTTATCCAGGAGGGCGGAGATGGTGTTATTGGCGCTTGTGATGGCGTGGAAGTCACCGGTGAAGTGGAGGTTAATCTTCTCCATCGGCAACACTTGTGCATATCCGCCGCCGGCTGCGCCCCCTTTCATTCCGAATACGGGCCCGAGGGAGGGTTCGCGGAGCGCCACGATGGCGTTTTTGCCGATCTTATTCATTCCGAGAGCGAGACCCACGGAGACGGTGGTTTTACCGATACCCGATTTGGTCGGGGTGATGGCGGTCACGAGGATGAGCTTGCCGGGATCCCGTTTTTCCTTTAGTACGTCCAGTTCGACCTTGGCCATATAGTGGCCGTAGGGGATGAGGTCTTTTTCTGCGATGCCGAGGGGTTCTGCAATCTCCCGTATGGGCTTGAGCTTCGTTTCTCGCGCGATTTGGATGTCGGTTTTCATGGTTTTTTGGAAATTAAACGTTTTTGGAATATGTTGTTTGTATCAGTCTTCTATAGGGAAGGCGTTTCTTTTTCGTCCCGAAGCGTGAGGGACAGCCGGTAGAGAGCGGAGGCCTCCTTCTCAAAAGCCTCTCTTCCTTCCCGAGCCACACGGATGTCCCAGAGGTAGCCTTCCGTATCCGTGTCCGACTTCTCCGTCTCTGCCCCCGTAGAGCGGAGGAGCATCATCACGGGGTTGATGAGGTCAAAGGGGAAGCGGAGCCGGTAGCGGGCGTAGAGGGTGACCGGTCGCACCTCGCAGAGGTCGAGGGCGTCGCCGGCCGCTGTCTTGTAGGCGACGGCGAGACCGCCGGTGCCGAGGTTCACCCCGCCATAATAACGGACCACGGTGACGGCGACATTGCGCAGGTCACGGGAGATGATTTGACCCAAAATGGGCTTCCCGGCCGACCCGGAGGGTTCGCCGTCGTCACTCGCGCGCTCCGTCGCTTCGTCATCCGTGCCGAGGCGGTATGCCCACGCGACGTGGCGGGCATCGTTGTATTCCTTTTTTACTTCTGCAACTATGCCCATAGCGTCTTCCACAGAGCTTGCGGGGAAAGCTCTGCCGATGAAACGGCTTCTTTTCTCCGTGTAGAGGCTCTCGGATCCGGCTCCGGCAATGGTGCGGTAGGCGTTCATGCTTCTTTGCCGATGATGCGGCTCACGACCGGAATCCAATTCTCGCCATTGTCGGGCTTGTAAGTCACGAAGCCCTGTCGCCGCGCCTCCAAGGTGTTGGCCGCACCGTCGTCGAGGAAGAGTGTCTCCTCTGCCCTGATGCCTGCGCGCTCGAGTATGATCCGGAAGATGCGGGGATCCGGCTTGCACATCCCCAGCTCGTAGGAGAGGAACATCTCCTCGAAATGCATCCGGACGGGTATGCGGCTTGAGAGGAAACACGTGTCCTCCATGGCGTGGGTGGCAAAGGGGTTCGTATTGGAGAGGCAGAAGACCTTGATGTCCTTCGGTAGGTCGTGGAGGATGTAGTCAAACTTCTCGTCGTCCACCCGGACGAAATAGCCCGTAAGTCCGTACTCCACGTCTTCGATGGTGAGATTTGTGCCGTAAACCTTATTGAGCTCCTCGGTAAAACTTTCGCGGGTGAAGTCCCCCGACTCGAGACGGAGAAAGAGTCCGGCCTGCTTGTAGGGGTCGAGGAGCTTGTCGGCATCGTGGATGCCCATCTTTTGGAAACGTGCCACGGCTTGGTTGCGATCCAGTGTCACCATTACGCCGCCGAGGTCGAGGAGGAGGTTTTTAATCATCTCTTTATTATGGGTCGTGTCATGAATAATCTTTTCAAAGATACCGATAAAGTCTCAAATTCGTAAGTCGGGATGAAGAAAGAGCCCCCTCGTGCAGAGGTCTCGGAATTTGAGTAAATTTGCACGTAAACGTTTACTTTAGCGAACCCCACACCCTATGGCTGAAAAGAAGATCCCCAACTCCTGCCATTGTGCAGAAGGGAAGAAAATCGACGACGAGTCGAACGTCGAGATCATCCTTGCGATATTCAATGGTTTGGACCGTCCCGGCGTGACGGCCTCTTTCACGTCCATCCTCGCCAAGCACGATGTATCCATCCTCGACATCGGTCAGGTGGACATTCATCAGCACTTGACTCTCGGGATTCTCTTTGCGACGACACCGGACAAGAGCGGTTTTATCCTCAAGGATCTTCTTTTCGGAGCCAACGAGCTGAATATCTCGGTGAACTTCCGCATCATTGAACCCGATGCTTACAGCAAATGGGTAGAGGCTCAGGGCAAAAACAAGTACATCGTCACCATCCTGGCCAAACAGGTCTCCAGCGCGATGGTGGCCGCGATTACCCGCGAAGTCTCCGCCCAAGGAATGAATATCGACGGGCTCGACCGTCTGACGGGTCGTATTCCTCTGAAGCCACACGAGCGCGTCCCCAAGGCGAGCATCGAGATCTCGCTGAGAGGCAACCCCCTTGACCGCGAGAAGTTGCAGAAGACGTTTATGCAGATCGCCAACGATTTCCGGATGGATGTCTCCTTCCAGCAGGACAGTATGTTCCGCCGGATGCGCCGCCTCATCTGCTTCGATATGGACTCCACGCTGATTAAGACGGAGGTCATCGATGAGCTCGCGATGGCCAATGGTGTCGGCGACGAGGTGAAAGCCATTACCGAGAGTGCCATGAGAGGGGAGATAGACTTCACCGAGAGCTTCGAGCGGAGGGTGGCTTTGCTCAAAGGCCTTGACATCTCGGTGATGAGGAGCATCGCCGAAAACCTTCCTCTGATGGACGGACTGGAGCGGACGATGCACATCCTCAAGAAAGTGGGCTTCAAGATCGCGATACTCAGCGGGGGATTCACCTACTTCGGAAAGTACCTCCAAGACCGCTTCGGCATCGACTACGTCTACGCTAACGAACTCGAAATCGGGATGGACGGCAAACTCACCGGCCGCCACCTGGGCGAAGTGGTGGACGGCCGGAAGAAGGCAGAGCTCCTTAAGCTCATCGCCCAAGTCGAGAAAGTGGACATCCGCCAGACTGTGGCCGTGGGCGACGGAGCCAACGATCTGCCGATGCTCTCCACCGCGGGACTTGGGATCGCCTTTCACGCCAAGCCCAAAGTCAAAGAGACCGCACGCCAATCCATTACCACGATGGGTCTCGACGGCATCCTGTATTTCCTCGGATATAAGGACTCTCTGATGGACGAAATGGAATTTCAGAATTACTAAATACAAAAAAGTCCGAAGCCCGGAGCCTCTGCCACTGTGCAGTAAAGACTCCGAGCTTCGGACTTCCCCAACCATTTATGATACAGCATATCGTACTCTTTAAGCTCAAAGACGAGCTGCAGGGCGAGGCCAAGGCTGAGCTTATCCGTGAAATCGAGTCCAAATTCGAGGCATTGCCGGACGAAATCAAAGAGCTTAGGGCGCTGAGCATCCGTCCCAACCGAAACCCCGAGGAGGAATACGACTTCCTCCTCCTCGCCAAACTCGAGAGCAAGAAGGATCTCAAGACTTACGCCGAGCACCCTCTCCATAAAGCACTCTCCGCCGAGCTCCTCAAACCCAATGTGGCCAAGCGCGCCGCTGTGGATGTCTGGAACGAACTCGAGATACGCGGCAATAAGAAAAGATAAAAAGACCACTTTTGCCCACGGTTATGTCCCTTGCTTCGCTCATACGGGTTCCCTCGCCCTTCGGGGATATGGCGGTAGAGTGGAGCGGGCATGTCCTTTCTTGCAGACCTGTGGTGTCCGGTGATTCCGGTCTACAGGATCCCGGAGATGCGGGACTCGGGAGGGAACTCGAAGATATGCTTGCACTCCGGATGCCTTTACCGGAGGAGGCGGTTCCGGTGCATCCCCGTTTTCCCGGACTGTGGCAGGCAGTTTGGGAAATACCCGTAGGCGAGACGAGATCCTACGGCGACCTCTGCCGGAGGATCGGTCTTCCCGCCTCGCTCGTGAGGGCTGTGGCTCGGGCGCTGGGGACGAATGACCTTTGTCTCCTCATCCCGTGCCACCGGGTGATTCGGAAAGACGGCTCCCTCGGCGGGTATCGCTGGGGTGAAGCCCTTAAGAAACGCATCCTTGACTATGAAAGAAGTCTCGTCCGTTGATGTCAATTCCAGCCCTACCTCTTCCGAAGGGACTTATGCCGAGAGCATCGTAGCGGATGAACTCGTGCGGGCGGGTTTCCTCATCGTGGCGAAAAACTTCCGTCTTGGGCATAAGGAGGCAGACCTCATAGCCCTTGAGGGAGATACCCTTTGCATCATCGAGGTAAAGGGCCGAAGTAACGCCGCGCTACTCAGACAGCCCGACGTACTCATCAATCGGGACAAAAGGCGCGAGATGATAGCGATAGGAACCTACTTTTTCAAGAGCCATAAGGCTATGGGTTTCCGAAATTTGCGCTTCGACTTCGCGTTTGTCCTGATGCCGAAGTCCGGTGAAGAGCCGCAGATCAGATATTACCGCAATGCCTTTTTGCCGGCCGTGACCGGCACCTTTTAGACGCCAAACAGCACAAAGCACACCATAGAAGTCTATGAATTTTTCCAGTCTCGAGGCCGTTTCTCCGATTGACGGTCGGTACAGAAGCCAAGCTGCACCGCTTGCGCACTATTTCTCCGAATCGGCTCTTATCCGGTACCGGGTGATGGTGGAAGTAAAGTATCTCCTCACCCTTGCCGAAGTCCTGCCGCAGATCAAAAAGCTCAAAGAGGGCGACCACTACAGAGCCGAGCTTGAATCGCTTTACAAAGGGTTCACTCTCGAAGATGCCCGGAGGGTTAAGGAGATCGAGAAGGTCACCAACCACGACGTGAAAGCCGTCGAATACTTCATCAAAGAAAAACTGAGGGATTCCGACCTTGAGGAGGACTTGGAGTTCGTCCATTTCGGACTTACCTCCCAGGACATCAATAACACGGCTCAGCCGCTGATGCTGCACGATGCCTTGGGAGAGGTCTTCTTGCCGAAGCTGAGGGAGGTGATCGGAGAGATAGAGTCGAGAGCCGAGGAGTGGAAAGGGATCCCGATGCTTGCCCGTACGCACGGACAGCCCGCTTCGCCCACAATGCTCGGCAAGGAGATGAAAGTCTTCTCTTACCGGCTCACCGAGCAGCTCCGTCTTTTGGAGTCCGTTCCCCAGAGCGTCAAGTTCGGCGGAGCGACGGGCAATATGAACGCCCATCATGTCGCGTACCCCGAGATCGACTGGCGCGCTTTTGCCCGTCATTTCGCGGTGGATGTTCTCGGTCTCGAACTTGAGGAGTACACCACGCAGATTTCCAATTACGACAATCTCGCGGCTCTTTTTGACGCAGTGAAGAGGGTATGCGTCATCCTCAAAGACTTTGCGCAAGATATGTGGCTCTACATCAGTGCAGAGTACTTCAAGCAAAAGATAAAAGCCGGTGAAGTGGGTTCGTCTGCGATGCCCCACAAGGTGAACCCCATCGACTACGAAAATGCGGAAGGGAATCTCGGCATCGCCATAGCTTACCTTGAACACTTGAGCCACAAGCTACCCATTTCGCGCCTGCAGAGAGACCTCACCGACTCCACCGTAATGCGTAATATGGGCGTTCCCTTGGCTCACGCGCTCATCGCTCTGAACTCTCTGCTCAAAGGTATGGGTAAGCTCCTTCTGAATCGGGAAAAGATAGACGAGGCACTCGATGAGGCGCTCCCCGTCGTGGCAGAGGCGCTTCAAACCATCCTTCGTAGAGAGGGCTACCCGAACCCCTACGAGACACTCAAAGCCCTTACGAGGACTAACGAAAAACTGACCCGCACGCATCTTGACGCGTTCATCGATTCGCTCGATATCTCCGACGAAGTCAAAGCCGAGATGAAAGCTATCACGCCTCGAAATTACGTAGGGGTCTACTAAACTTGTTTGCCTATGAATACCGAACTCCTACTCCTCTACGGCTCCATCCTCGCAGTGGTGGGAATCTTGCTCAGCAAAGCGGGTTTCCGTCTCGGGATACCCACTTTGTTGCTTTTCCTCGGTGTCGGTGTCTTGGCGAGCCGGATGGGTTATATTGAGTTTGACGATCCCGTTACTGCGCAGACGGTAGGGACGATCGCCCTTACGGTTATCCTTTTCTCCGGAGGGCTTGATACAGACTTCAGGGAGATAAAGCCCGTTTTGCTCTCCGGATCCATCTTGGCCACATTGGGGGTCGTGGGGACTGCGGCTTTAATGGGTGGCTTTATCTATTTCGTCTCTTATGCCACAGGGTTGGAGGGCTTCACGCTTCCGGAGGCACTGCTTCTGGGATCCATCATGAGTTCCACGGACTCTGCTTCGGTCTTCAGTATCCTTCGCTCCAAGGACGTCCACCTCAAGCATAATCTCAAACCACTCCTTGAGTTTGAATCCGGATCCAATGACCCGATGGCCTATATGCTCACCATCATCTTGGTGCAAATGATTCAGAGTGGGGAGGTGAGCGTGTGGCACGGCATCTTGCAGTTTGTGGTGCAGTTCGCGCTCGGAGCGCTTATCGGTTATGGTCTCGGTCGCGCATCCGTGTGGCTCATCAATAAGGTCAATCTCCCGAGTGGGGCGCTCTATCCGGTTCTGCTCTTGGCGGTCTCGGGGTTCGTCTTCGGGCTGTCGTACATCGTGGGAGGTAACGGGTACCTCGCCGTCTACATCTCCGGTCTCGTCATCGGCAATAGCAGAGTGGTACATCGAAAGAGTACGGCCAAATTCTTGGAGGGTTTTACGTGGCTGTGTCAGTTGATTATGTTCCTCACCCTCGGCCTTTTGGTGAATGTGGATGGCCTTGCCCGTGCCTTCGTCCCCGGTCTCTTTGTGGCGCTGTTCCTGATCTTTGTCGCCCGTCCGGTGGTCAATACCCTGTGCCTTCTTCCTTTTTGGAAAAAGTTTACTTTCCGCGGCATTGCTTACGCAAATTGGGTCGGTTTGCGCGGTGCGGTGCCGATCATTTTTGCCACTTACCCGTGGGTAGCCGGTCTCCCGTACTCGGGTGTTTTCTTCAACATCGTCTTCGTGGTCACCCTTCTGTCGCTTTTGATACAGGGGTCTACGGTGCCTTGGATGGCCAAAATACTCGGTGTGGTGGATACCAATGTCAGCAAGAAGGTCTTTACGGAAGTAAATCTTCCGGAGCAAATCAAGAGTACCATAAGTGAAATGATTGTCAGTACGTCTATGATCGAAAAGAGCAATAAGCTGATGGATCTCAACATACCGCCCCATACTTTGGCCATCCTTGTTCAGAGAAAAGGCAGTTTCTTTATCCCGAGAGGAGATACCGAGCTTGCGGAGGGGGATCATGTCCTTGTGATCAGTGACGATGCGGATGCTCTCGTTCAAGCTTATGAAGAATTGGGTATCCAGACCTATTCGCTTGATGCCAATACATAAGTTAATTTGTCTATGCATCGGAAACTTCTGATCGTTTTTCCCCTTTTCCTGATGGGGGTGCTCCCTGTGTCTGCCCAAGGTGGTGCAGGTGGAGACGATACAGGACACACTCGGGAGAGCCTCTACAAACCCGTCTTGGGAGGGACTGTCAGAGCCAAATACGAATGGCAGACGGAGATTGGAAAGGGGCGCTTTCAGGTACGTACAGCTCGTCTGTCTGTCGCCGGGAATGTCCTTCCCCGAGTGGGGTACAAAGCCGAAGTC
>SFHG01000058.1 GCA_004555765.1 Bacteroidales bacterium | reverse complement strand
AAGCGAGACAATCCGGTCTCCGGATCAATTTCGTCGGACGGCAGTCCGTAGTTGCCTGCTATCGGGTAAGTGGACACCAGTATCTGACCGGCATAGGACGGGTCGGATAGCGACTCCGTGTAGCCGGCCATATTGGTGCTGAAGACCACTTCCCCGCTGACGCTTTTTCCGGCTCCGAAGATTTCTCCTTCAAACTTAGTCCCGTCTTCCAAGACGAGCGTGCCTTTTTTTCTCATGGATAGGATGCTAAAGTGGGTTTTTGGATTGGCTTAAATTCTTCCTTGGAAAGAGAAGAAAGTTTCGGTCTGTATCTCGCGTTTTTCTCGTACGTACCGACACGAAGACTTCGGACTGTATCTCCTCTCTTTTTTGGTCTGTATCTCGGATGATCGACTTCTCCTGTCAGGCTTTTTTGTAGTCGTTCTCGTAGTAGTTGATCATAGCCTTATTGACCATATGCGTCCCCCCGCTGGTGGGATAATCACCCGTGAAGTACCAGTCTCCGAGGTGATTGGGGATAGCCGTGTGCAGCCCCTCGATGCTTTGGAATACGAGATCGACATCGCAAGTGACCTCTTTGGGCTTCATCAGTTCGATCATCTTGCGGTTGAGCTCTTCGACCGTAAAGGGCTTATAGATTTCTTTGACAAAGTTCTGCTTGTAGCTCTCGCCGGTACGTACCGCTTCCTTTGCCCGCTCGTAAATCTCGCGGATGTAGCCCTCTTTGAACTGCTCTTGAAGGAGCTCAATGGCAGCGCGAAACGCCACAAACTCTTTTAGCCTACTCATATTGATGCCGTAGTAATCCGGGTATCGGATTTGCGGAGAAGAGGAGACGACGACGATTTTTTTCGGTCCGAGGCGGTTCAGGATGCTGATGATGCTCTCCTTGAGTGTCGTGCCGCGCACAATGCTGTCGTCGATGACCACGAGATTGTCCTCACCGCGATTGATCGTACCGTAGGTGATGTCGTAAACGTGCTGGGCAAGGTCATTGCGGGTGTTTCCTTCGGAGATGAAGGTACGGAGCTTGATGTCCTTGATGGCGACTTTCTCGAAACGGATTCGCTTGGAGAGTATCTCCTGCACTTTTTCGATCGTCTGGTTCTCGGGTTGGGACAGGAGGTCGGCTTTAATCCGGTTGTAGTAGTCTTCGAGACCGTTGAGCATACCGTAGTAAGCCACTTCCGCCGTATTTGGGATAAAAGAGAAAACGGTGTGATCGAGGTCGTAGTCCACTTTCTCAAGAATCTCTGGTACAAGCTGACTGCCAAGCGCTTTTCGCTCCCTGTAAATATCCCTGTCTGAACCTCTGGAGAAGTAGATGCGCTCGAAAGAGCAGCTTTTATTCTCTTTCGGCTCTCTGAGCTGTTTGATCTCAATCTCGTTTGCCTTCGTTACCTTTAGTCCCTCGCCGGGTCTGAGCTCACTCACTTTGTCCGCAGTGAGGTTCATCACCGTTTGGATCACCGGACGCTCAGAGGCAACGACGACAATCTCGTCATCGTAGTAATAAAAGCAGGGACGGATTCCCCATGGGTCGCGGGTCACAAACATTTCTCCACTGCCCGTCACTCCGCACATCACGTAACCGCCATCCCAAGTCTCGGCACACTCCCGGAGGGGTGTAAAGACATCAATATGGTCTTCGATATAATTCGTGATGTCCATCCCTTTGTGGTCGAGACCTTTGCTGGTGCGGAACTTGCGCTCGATCTCCCGGTCGAGACGGTGTCCGAGTTGCTCGAGGACAACGTGCATATCGGCACGATCCCTCGGGTGCTGCCCCTCGGCTGTGATCTCGTCAAAGATTTCGTCTACATTGGTGAGATTGAAATTACCGCAAAGTGCCAAGGACTTTGCCTTCCAATTGTCTCTGCGGACAACCGGATGGAGGTACTTCGCTCCCGCCTTGCCCGTAGTCGCATAGCGCAGGTGTCCCATATAGATCTCACCCGCAAACGGGAGATGCCGCTCCACATACTCGTCCGTCGCCTCGGTATTGACGAGGTAGCGGTCGATGACCTGATTGAGCGCTTGAAAGGAGTCCGCTATGCCGCTGGTGCCGAGCGCCCTCTCCCTAAAGAGATACTCCTCCCCCACGGGTGCGTTCATTTTTAGGGAAACAAGCCCCGCGCCCTCTTGACCGCGGTTGTGCTGTTTCTCCATCAAAAGATAGAGCTTATTAAGTCCGTAGCGCCATGTGCCGTACTTCTCCCGATAGTAGGATATCGGTTTTCTGAGCCGTATGAGTACGATGCCGCATTCGTGTTCGAGACGCTCCATAGTGTCTTTTTCCCTTTCTTGGTGTTTAGCGTTGTGCTGTGAATGGAGATGCTGTTCCTCCGGGTGTCAGGCTTCCTCGTCAACGAAGAGAACCATCCCTGCCTTGCGGAGTAGAATGTACCACTTGGCAAGTTTTTTGATGTCGCTGTCATGGACGCGCTCTTCATCGTACTCGGGCAACGCAGCGCCCATAAACCCGCGGAGCGATTCGTGCGACTTCGTGATTTCGCTTTCGTCGGGTATCGTGTCGCCAAAAGCTTCGTGCAGGTTCTGCAGGACGACGGCGAGCGGGGTGTCGCCATTCTCTGCGTACATAGAGATGTCGCGGAGGAATGAGACTTTGTCTTTCGGGAAGACGGGAAACTTCTTGCCCGTCCGGATGTCCATAGCCGTGAAGGGCATCTTGGTTGCGTTCACCAGTTTGTACAATCCCGGCTTGCCGGAGATGGCGATGATGTCTTTGAGTTTCAAATCAACGGCGGTCATACTTGAGTATCTGTTTTATTATCTGTTCTGTCTGCAAAATAACCGAGTGTCTGCCGAAGTTGGAGACTTCGTAGTCTGCGTCACCAAGCAGTTTGCGTTCCAATTCCTGTCTCTTTTCCATCCCCCGGAAGAAATCCGCTCCCTTCCCGATGTCCCTTTTCCCGGCTCTCTCTGCCCGGACTTCCTGCGGGGCGATGACGGCAATCGTCTTGTCACAGAGTCCCGCAAGCCCCGAGGAGAAGAGAATGGCGGACTCCACTAAGAGCACTTCTCCCTCCGTCTCCAAGCTCTTTTGCCTCAGTAAGTCGAAGAGCGCTCCATGAATAATCTGCTCCAAGACTTCGCCTTTGCCCGGTTCGGCAAGCAGACTTCGGAGCAGCTGCGCGTCGAGCCTGCCATCGGTCAGAGGATCGAAATGAAGCCGTGTCTTTATCTCCTCCCGGACAAGGGGTGCGAAGTAAAGCGCCTTGGCCTCAGTGTCGCAGTCGACCGTCTCCCAGCCGCCGAGGACTCCGAACGCGTCCCTGACGACACTCTTACCGGAGCCGATTGCTCCGCCAAGCCCCACAACGAGTGTCTTACCGTAGCGTGCCATCCGGAGTTCCCAATTTTTGTCTCCTGAGAGTCGGAACCTTTTCCTCGAGGATGAAGTCCAAACGGTCGGGGTCGAGCTGTATCATATCGACATTGGACTTGGACGGCGGATTCCCGACGTGTACTTCAAGCCGGTATTCGGAGTCCGCCCCGATGACACCCGAGGCATTGACATAGAGCATCGGGTCGTACGTCATTTCGTCCGATTTGGTCCTGGGCACCAAGATTGTGACCTTGACTGACGAGGGCAAAAGTTTGAGCGTGTGATGCCCGTCCAGCCCCCGGACTTCGATATGATTGACCATAAAGGAGGCGTGGACGAGTTCTTCTGTGGTAAATGATACGAAGACACTGTCCGGCTCGGTGCGTGTCCCGCGCGCCGCGAGCAGAGCCACCGGGAGCAGGACGCGTCCGGGATTCCCAATCTTAATGGACGTGGTGTCTGTGTGCACCACCAGGGAGCCATCGGCTTTCTCGAGAGAGTCAAGCGTACTCTTGGGACCGTACAGACGCACAACTTTCGGAAAAAGTCCCACGGTGTCTACGAGTTTGAGGTTTGCGCTCTTCCCGAAGTCCACTTGGGAAGAAAAAATCACCTCCGCGTCCCTCTCGTCGAGAGGTTCGTATCGAAGATAGATTCTCGCGGGAGAGATACTGAGGTCACCAATGGTGTCGGAGAGCATCGATACCGTGGATGCTGGCAAAGAGGCCGAGTGAAGCAGACGGCTTTTGAGCGCTTTGACATCGAAATCGAGCACCCCGCCCTCCGGGTCGAGCTCCTCTTCGTCCACATCAGGAGAGAGGGGAGCCGGGGCAAAGAAAAGGTTACGCAGAGAGTATCTGAAGAGCTTCCCTCCGTTTGCCCTTACTTTGACCGTCAATTCGGTCGGGAAACCGGTACTGTCCGTGACGACATACCGCCCCGGAAGCCCGGGAAATACGAGCCCGACGCGGTATTCTTTCGTGTACTTACCCGGCGCATCGAGGACGATAAGGAACCAAAAAAAGAGTGCAAGTGCAAGGCACGCCAAAAGACTCAGCCATCTCTTGTCCTTCCTAAGGGCAGTCCAAGGCTTCGACTCTCGAATAATGCTCCTCAGCCCTTTCATCTCTCCCTGGTGCCTGCGGCGGATTACTTTTTCTCGGCGGGTCTCTCCGTGGGGAAAATGTGGTTCTGATCCACCCTGACCTTTATGCCGTCGGCAATCTCTATCTGGACCTGTCCTTTGGCTGCGTCTATGTTCTTAATCACGCCGTAAAGGCCTCCTGTCGTGATGACCTGATCTCCGGTTTTCATCGCGTCGCGTGCCTTCTGGAGTTCTTTTTGGCGCTTGGACTGCGGGCGGATCATAAAGAAGTAGAAAATCGCGATCATCAGGATGATCATCACGATATTCATCCAACCGCTCCCTGCGGAGGATGCCGCTTGAGCCAAGTAGAGTGTGAGTAGGTGCATTTTTATTTGTCGTTATTTGGTTTATGAAAGTTTGCCGTATCGCTTCCGAAGTCATACGCCGAGGACGGATCCGTCCTCCTTGAGTTTGGTCAGAATCTCGTGGAGAATCCCATTGATGTAGACGTAGCTGTTGGGTGCCGAGTAATAGTGGGACAAGTTCAGATACTCATTAATAATGACGGTCGTCGGCGTGAGTGGAAATTGCACTGCCTCCGCTATCGCCATCTGCATAATGATGTAATCAATTTCGCTTACGCGATTTTTGTCCCAGTTTTTGAAATGTCCGGCGATAAGATTGCGGTACTCCGCACCTTTTTCGATCGCCGTAGAGAGCAGTTGTCTGCCGAAAGTCCACACCTCGTCGTCCGAGTACCTGGGCTTGACGATCTCGTCCATCCCCTTGGTTCCGTCCATGGCATTCACGAGCTTGGTCACGAAAGTGAAGACCACGAGTATGTCATCGTTGAGAAAAGGCGTGAGGTCCTGCAGTCTTTCTTCAAAAGCGAGGTTCTGGAGGTAATAGATCCCATACTTCGTACGCCACCACGTCTTGACGGCCTCGGCGTCCGACCAGTCCAAGTCTTTTGTCTCCGGATCCGCCAAAAGGGCATCAAGAACACTCTCGTGGTACTCTTTGAGGTCGGCCGATACAAATAAATCCTCTGCATACCGAGTCCTGAATGCAGTACCCTCTTCGGCATATTTATCGAAAACGGGATTCGACAGAATGCCGTTCAGCACCCTAAGGACATCCTCCGAGCGGACGAATTTCTCCGTTTCCCTCAGCAGTCTCTCGTCCGCAATCTCTCTGAGCGCTATCGGAAGACCGCACAATGTGAGATAGAGTCTGTAAGAGGCTTCAAGCTCTTCTTCCAGCAGGTCAAGCGCCGTATCCGTGGTCAGATTGCTCCGAAGATAGTAGGCGTACAGGACTTGAAGGACTTTGATGCGAATGAGCAAACGATTTATCATTACCGCGGTAGTTATCTCTTTAACGAGGGGCTTAAGCCCGGGGTTTAATTTTCGACTTCGACGAGACCGCCTTTCCGGGAAAGGCATCCCTACTACAAAGGTACCATTTTCTCAAGAAACACGCTAAGTAAGGGAGCGGATCAATCCGGCACGCGAAGCGGAAGACACCCGAATATCCAAGACGGTGGCTGACACTGCCGGCGGGCGGAAAAATTTTGGTCTGTATCTCAAGCACTCCGGGTACCGTACTACGCGCCTTTTTCGATCCGTACCACGCACTCTTTTTGGTCTGTATCTCATTCTCGAGAGATTAAGGTCGCCACAATTCGGGAAACAAGGCACAGAAGAAGTGTGATTTTCGGGGAAAATGGTTAACTTTGTCCCGACAAGGAGTAATGAGGCCCGGTAGCTTAGCTGAATAGAGCGTCAGATTCCGGTTCTGAAGGTCGAGGGTTTGAATCCCTCCCGGGTCACAATAAATCAGAACATCCCAAACGGGGGTGGCGAAAGTGTCTTTTGTCCACCCTCAAACATTCAAGAAAAGAGCCTATGTTTGCCCGTTACATCGGAATCATCGTTATGCTTGCAGGAGCGATTGTCCTCCTTCTCAAAGCATTCGCCAACCTTATGCCCCAGAATAATCTGATCCTCATCATCGGGTTGGTGCTTGTCGTCGTCGGATACCTTCTCTTCATTGTTCTCGATAAGGCCGCCGAAAACAAGACGGTGCACGAAATCGAAGACGAAAACGTCCGCATCAAAAAGATCGTCAAAGAATAACGCACACTCCGGCTGCGTGACACGCGCTCCGGGACTAAGGTCTCCGGAAATGCATATCTTACGGACTATTATCTCGCCATTTCCCAAAAGGCGGGATAGTAGTCTTTTCGTACCCGACTTCCACAATCCTTTATGATACCGTACCGCACTACTGAGCCCCTTATCGTTTTCGGGGCGACGGGGATGCTCGCCAGTGAGCTTGTGTTCCTGAATCTCGCCTGCCGTTTCTCTTCCACCGTGGTGCTTCACTCATCGAGCAGAACACGCTTGCAGGGGCTTAAAGACGAAATCGAGGAGAGCGGATTCGACAATGACGAACTCCGCATCCTCATCACCACAGACGAAGACGAAGCGTGCAGCTATGGCGGGAACCTCTTTTTCGCCAAGAGTATACGAGCCGAGAAGCAGACACGCGAAGAGATGCTCCTCCTCAATGCCCCTATGGCCGTCTCCGTGGGCAAAGCCATCGCCCGAGCCGAGCGTCCGATACGGCGCGTGGTCTGCGTCTCGAACCCCTCCGACTTGATGGGGCTGCTGCTCTTGGTGCACAGCGGACTCGCTCCGGAAACTGTCACCGCCCTTTCCGCCCTCGATACCCTCCGGCTCAGGCGATCCGTCGCGCGCCGTTTCGGCGTCCGGGATGCAGACCTCTCCGAGGCGTACACCCTCGGCAGTCACGATAACTCCATGGCGCCCATGCTGCACAGACTGCGGGTGAAAGGGCAATCCTTGGAGGACTTGGGCTATGGTGCGGAAGATTTTCAGTCCCTGTATAAGGAGGTGCGCAAAGGCGGCATCAACATCTACAAGCTCCGGGGACACACCGCCTACCAGAGCCCGGCGGTGCTGTCTCTGAAGATGCTTATGGCAGACGACGACACGCCTTTCCGGCTGCCCTTCTCACGATACATACACTCGGAGCGGTACCCCTATTCGTTCGGCTCCCTGGACGGCGTGATAGACAGCAAAGGTGCCGGACACACTTCCACGCCCGTCGACAAGAGGGATCTGCACGGGCTTAACCTTGCTTTTGCCTCCATCGCCTCTCAAAGAGATATCCTCATCAAAGAAGGATACCTGCCCGCCCCGGAGACTTGGAGGGAAGAGCTTCAGAGTAAGAACGACCTGATCAGATTAGACTAAGCTATGCTCAAAATACTCAATAGAGAGACTCAAAAAGCACTCGAAGCAAACGCGATGCAAGGCATCGGAGCTTTGACGGAAGAGGAATTGGTCGAGAAGATGGCCAATGCCTTCTGTATGCAATACCGACGTGACTTCAACATTCCCACGGGAAGCCGTATGGTCATCTTCGCGGGACCGAACCGGATCGGTGCGACGGCACTGTACAGCGCGGCGATTTTGGCCGGCATCGGCTACGCCGTGGAAGCGGTCGTCCTCAGCCCCAAAAACGAACTTCCGACTGTCGTGAGACAGGCTATGGGAAAAGTCAGGGAGAGCAGAGTGCCGCTCATCGAAGTGAGCGGGGACTTCCGCCCCCCCAAGATGGACGAGACGACGATCGTACTGGACGGCATCTGCGGGTTGGATCTTCCGGATGGACCTTTCACCGGATCTCTTGCCGCCGTCTGCCGGTTCATCAACAGCCGTAAGCCTGTGGTCATCTCCCTCGACATCCCCTCTGGGCTGCACGCGGAGGACAATACGGGCAACCATTTCGACAACGTCATCAGAGCCAAGCACACCTATACCTTTCACGGTCCCAAGCTCGCCTTTCTCTTCGAAGAAAACGCCCCTTACGTCGGAGAGTGGCACCTGCTGAATATCGGTCTCGACAACGGCAAGACGGAGAAGAGTATCCGACACTATCTTGTCGAATACTCGGATATGGAAGGCATCATCAAACCGAGGAAACGGTTCTCCAACAAATACGCCTACGGACGTGTCCTCCTCATAGCCGGATCCAAAGGAATGATGGGAGCCGCAATCCTCGCCGCACGAGCCGCTTACCGGTCTGGAGTCGGACACTTGACACTTGCCGTCCCCGAAGGGATGGCAAACGTCGTACACACCGCGCTCCCGGAAGCCTTGGTCGTAGAGGGTTCGCTGCCGGAAGACCTCGCCTCCTTCGACGCCATAGCCATCGGTCCCGGCATCGGGAGGGACGAAGAGGCGCACGACCGTGTGACGGCAGCCGTACTTGGAGCAAAAGGCAAGCTCATACTCGATGCGGACGCACTCTTTTTCCTCGCAAAAGATTCCGAACTTCTTGAAGCTCTCCCGGAGGGGACGATCCTAACGCCCCACACGGGAGAATTTGACCGCATTTTCGGTCCCTTCGAGACCGGCAGCCAAAGAATCGCCAAAGCGGAAGAGGTTGCGCGGAATAGGCGCCTCTATATTCTCCTCAAAGGTCCCTACACCGCTATCGTCACGCCGATTACACCGGTGATCTTCAACTGCACCGGTAACCCCGGATTGGCCACGGCAGGCACGGGAGACGTACTCACAGGGATGGTGCTTGCAGGCGCGGGAAAGGGTATCGGTGCCTTCGAGATTTGCCTCACGAGCGCATTCATCCACGGGTATGCTGCGGATCTTTACTGCACAGACTTCCAAGCCGAATCGCTTATGGCAAGTGACATCGCAGACTACCTTCCACGCGCCATGAAGCCTTTCGCCGAAGAGCCGTTCACGCCCATCTATTAAAGTAATAGGTATCAAGTATCCCAAGTCTACGCAAAATCCCCGGTACGTACCTCAAACTATTTTCGGTCGTACCGGGGACTATTTTTGGTACAGACCGAGACAAAACGCTTGGTCTGTATCTGATTTGTGGGCTTCTCTTACAGAGAATAGCCGTAGATGTCGTCTATTTCTTTTTTGTACGT
>SFHG01000057.1 GCA_004555765.1 Bacteroidales bacterium | reverse complement strand
TTCCTTGGCTTTTTCGGAAAAAGCAGCGTACTTGGCGCTGGCCGTGAGCTCACCCATAATGGCGTTCTTGAGGTTGTCGGCAGTCACTTCCTTGACTTCCTCGGTCTGAGCCGTCTCTTCGCCTTCTTTGTTTTCCTTGTTTTCGCATCCCGTGAAAGCGAGCATAGCAACGGATGCAAGGAGTAGGAGTTTGTAAGATGTCTTCATGTAATGTAGTAAAAAAGGATTGTGTTAAGAAAAAATTCAAATATTACTCGAGCGTTTGGATAAAATGCCCCTAAGTATTGCCTCAAAGGGGCATCATATGATTGTAAACCAACGTCCCGCCATAAAAACCGGCTCCCATCACACCGAGTGCGGCAAGACCGTAAAGGAGAAAAGCAACCGTCATAAGGGGAGATTTTTCGACTTTCTTTCGAGCCAAGTACAGGCGCAAGCCGGAAGCAAGCAGAGCTACCACTGCAGTGGCGACGGCAAAAGTCTCGTGTATCTCGCGGACGGCACCTGCGGCACCGGACATCTCGCCGGTAAAGAAGAAGCCGGAGAGGACGGTAAGGACGGTCGCGAGCGTACCTCCGAGGAGAAGATACAGACCGGCAGCGGTCAGGCAAATGTATTTTCTCCGGACAAGATAGCAAAGTTCGAGGAAGAACCCGAAGCAAAGAAGTGCAATCGGGAAGTGCACCAACATAGGGTGAATGTGAGAAACATCAAACATACTTTATGCGAGCGCAAAAGGGTGAGTAAAAAGGCCTTGGATCTTCCACACGGGCACTGAAATCGGAAGGAGCATTTGGGTTCGGATAACGTTGATGTGAAAAAGTCTCCCAACGTGGCATCATCCGACCATAGACCGTCACGGTAGGGCAAATTTAGCAAACATATCAATACGAACCCAAAAGTCGTAGAAAATACTGTCCAAAGCCCTTACCTACGGGCTTCGCCCGCACACCTGCCACACACGCCCAGCAAAAGGAATGGACGGGCCGATCAGGGGAACAGGCTTGGAGGGCTCACTTGCGACCGTAATCCGCAGGGATTTCGCCCCAAATATCCGTAGGCCACTTGCGGAGATCCACACCCTCGAGACTATGCTTTCTCAAGTACGCGACGGCCCGATCAAGGACACGGAAGAGTTCTTCCGTCCTGTCTGTCCGTTCCAATTTGGTCTTGCACGTCCCCTGCTTCACCCAAGAGATGGCATTACGACTGTCCGAAAAAAGCGTGTGTCGCTCTCCTCTCTGCCTCATCAGCGCGACGGCGTGCACGATGGCGAGAAACTCACCGATATTATTGGTCCCCACAGGGTACACTTTGCTTGCAAAGAGGACTTCGCCCGTGTCAACATCCACACCCCGGTATTCCATCGGGCCGGGATTATGAGATGTCGCCGCATCGACCGCCCAAGCTCCTTTGGGGAGGTCGACCTGCCCCGTAGGTCGGACTCTACCCCTCTTTCCGCCACTCACGGCAGCCTCCTTTTGTCCGTATGAAGCGATTTCGCTTTTCGGACCCGCCTCGAAGATTGCCTGCGCCTCCGCGTCGGAAATCCCCTGATAAGCCTTGAAGACGGCGCTCACGCCCTTGACTTGGCGCTCACACTCCGCCCAAGAGTCGTACACACCGGGGGTGCGACCTTTCCAGACGACATATTTTTTGGCATTACCCACTTCCGCGCCCGCCTGCTGTCCTTAGTTATCGGCTTTCGAGTGCAGATGCGGCGGGACGCTTACCGAGGAACACGAGAAAACGCCCTTCCGAGTCGATGACGAGGCGGTCTTCCTTGGTTTTGTTAAGGGTGCCTTCCCACAGTTCATTGAACGTCCGGTTGATGACGGGATAGACAAGCCCTGTAGCTGTGACGGGGCTGTGATCCACGGGAAAAATGCTGACGACCCGCCCGGATCCCACTCTTTCGTCAAAGTGTCCGGCCACGGGGATAAACTCGCCTTTGGGGCAAATCATCCGTACGTTGACTCCGATCTTGACGTAGTACCCCAAAAGGAAGATATTGGCGATCGCGTGGTCATCTCTTCCGCCTGTGGCTCCGACGATCAGAAAATTGTCCCAACCGTGTTCTTTGCCGGAAAAGACGGCCTTTGTAAGGTCATTGGTTTCCTGATCTTCGACCTTAATGAAAGGGATGTGCCACTGATTAACCAAATCCTTATCCAAAGAATCCCCGTCACCAATGACGTAATCGGGAAGTCGCTTGGTATAAGAAAAGTAGTTATTAACTGCGCCGTCGCACACGATCACGTGTTCGGCATCTTCGATTAGGTTGATCATCTTGCGCGTCCTCGGCAGAATGCCGTTGGCCACGATCACGTTATACTGCTTCATTAGTGTTGAGAGACCGGTACATTCAAAACGTCCCGTGAGGGATACTGCACAAATGTACCCAAAAACGAGTATCTATCGGACATCATTTGCCACCAAAGTCGGTTTTGACCCAAAAGGCAAAGCGGACGGCTCACGAGACACGTACCGGGCACTTCGCCTCGGTCTGTACCGGAGAATCTTCCCGTATAGGCCGAGGCGAAGTGCCCGGTACGTACCATCTTCTGCCGTCCTATGCAGCTTCAGGATTCAAGAGGACTTATATGTTTATTTTGCGAAGGGGAAGAATATTCCTGCGGGATACTGGGTATAGTTATCGTAGCGCCGAACGAGTTTTCCCTCATCGCCTGTCATATCGATCTCGTAGAATGTGTTGTAGTCAAATTTACCCCAGCCATACCCTACGAGCGTATTGAGGTAAACCAATCCGGTAGACGGGCTGACAGTGGCCGTATTGTATGTGACGGTATGATTGGGATTTACGGTACGCGCATCGAACATCTTACGCGTGTCTCCCGTACTGAATATGTGCCGGTAAATAATCGGAGCAGTGCCGGAGTAATAAATGCTGTCGCCTTTGGCTGAAATGTGAGAAGAGGCGGCAAACACAAAATTGAGTGCACCGGCGCTCTCATTTGACACTTCATTCGTTTTGGTCACGGCAAAGTCCTTGACACTGATTTGTGCGATATAACCACTTTTCTTTTGGTAGTACGAAACGTAGAACGCATCCGCGCCGGCAGGCGCAAGTCCCGAGATCGCCCCCGGCAAAGTGATGGATCGGGAGAGCTCAGGCTTATCTTTTTCAATCACCAAAACCTTTTTGCCCGCAGAGGATATCACTTTCCCGTCTACGATAATCATCGTATTCTTGCGCGCGCCATTTGTACCCTCGACGAAAGTGAGTGTTTTGGTGTTACGGTCAAAGCGATAGATGCCCTTGTTATCCCGAATAAAAATGTTCGCGTCATCAAGCACGGCAACATGTGTCGGCCAATCAAGCACGGAGAGTTCGTCGGCGTAATTGGCAACCTTCTTAAGTGTCTTACCCTCCATAACGGTAAGAATGCCGTCGGTAGTCTTGTCTTGATTTTGGGAAATAACATAGAGATTTCCATTGTACTCGGCCATATCTTGGGAGATGTTTCCGAGATCGGTGCCATTGACCATATTATAGGCCCAGCTTACTACATGGTGATCCGGCTGAATGTATATGATAGAAGAAGGTGTCCCATTGCCATTCCAATTTATCATACCTTCATTCAGCACAAAGATGCCCCTCGGATCGGAGTAATCTATCTTTTGGAGTTCTTCGAGTGTCCGTGTCCGGCATTTGAGTATTGCTTTGTACACGAGCCCGTTTTTGTCGATACCGCTTACTGCAATGCGCGCAGACTCTCCTTTCGCCGCCGACGCAGTGACGGTAAGCTTGAGGTTTTCTTCGTCATACTTAACGCCCCACCCCTCCGGCAGTTTGCTGTCAAGAGCGATGTCCGTAACACCATCGGCCGAGATCGTCACCGACATTGTTTCCCGGGGGTTAAAAAGCAGAGAGGTTTCTCCTTCAGGAAGGGGAATCGAGATGGAGGCTTTTGGCTGCTTGTTCAGCTCATTTACCTGCCTCTTGAGATTCATCACATCGTCCTCAAGAGAACAGCTGAAGAGCGAGAAAGAGACTGCGACTCCTACAAGGAGCAGAGCAAGATGATTCTTTTTGGTCATACTGGTTTTTAACTTAATCTATGTATCGTTTTTATTTACTTCTGAGGAGCCGGTGCCGATCTGAACTTTCCACCGAGAGGATTGCCGGTGAAAGAATCCATCCCTATTTGGAACGACCAGCCGTCCCAAGCTCCGTCTGCAAGATGCCGGATCTTGTAGACGATATTGGAGTACACCCAAGAGTCAAGACGATTGTCTTTCGTATAGTACACCCAGTATCCGTTGGTATAGAATCCGGCACGGAATAAAGCTTTGGGATCCTTGAATATGTATCTGTCGAAATCTTTTGAAGTGGGAACCGTTGTCAGTCCTTTGCCGTCATTGGGAACCTCTTTCCCGTCAATTAGGAACGGAGGCTTCGGAACGGAAACGGTTTCGCCGGATTGGTAGGCGATACACCCCAAAACTTGATAGCCGCCCATACCACTTGGCGAATCCAACGCAGAGAGACGAGGATCGGCATGCACGATGTCGTTGAACATCTCGTACCCCGTCTTATCTCCATCGAAACGGTACCCCCAGACGTAAGCGTCTTCACCCTCTTTGAAGTGAAACTCAATCACAAGAGCAGCCCTCTTGGAACCATTTCCGACCCAGAAATCGATGTCGTTCATCGTAAAAAACGGGTCACCACCCTCGCTGTCGTCAGCAGCCTCGGGCTTGGTGGGCTTATCCGAGAGTGCAAGTTTTCCTTTATCTATGGAGAGCACAAGAGGTGTCTTGACATCCGTGAGGACCGGATACGCCGGCGCCTCAAGTGTGAGCTTCTCGTCGCCTTTCTTGAAGGTTATGCCGGCAGATACCTTTCCAAGGTCTACGCCTGTAGCCGGCATCCAAAGGAGATAGCTTGGCGAGAACTCCGGGGACAGAGACTCGTCCCCGGGGAATGCAACGCTCAGAGCGCCCGTCTTCTCAGATTTGAACTTCAGTAGAACCGGAGTGATCGTGGCATCCGTCTCTATCTGAAAGAGCACAACCCTGCCTTTTGCCTTTGCCCGGAAAGAAGGGGACTCGGATCCGCTCTTGTAATCGAAAGAGCCACCCAATGCAAAGCTCTCCGGCACATGGTTCAGCAGGTCAAAAGGGAGCGTTCTGCCGATCTTATCGGAAGAGACGAGAGTGACCGGAGCCAATTCTTTTCCGTTTACAGCGCTAATCGTCCCCTTCAGCTCGAACTTCTCATCTTTTCGGAATCCTTTCTCTCCTATGTTTGAGATTTGGAACTCTGCTGCGGTACCGTCAGACAGAACGAACTTGGGTTTGATCTCGCCGGTGATGGTCGTACCGCCTTGGGCAAGTTGGTAACTGAGGACAAAATCTTTGTCCCAGTAGTAAGCAAGAGACCCTCTGACTCCGTCCACTTGGATGGGGTCGGGCAGACGGACAGTAAAGGATAGGTCGTCCTTCGGATCCGGTGTCGGAGTATCGCCTTTACACCCTCCGAGGGCGAAGAGTGAAAGCAGAACCGAGAAAAGCCCGGCAAGAGTAAGGGCTTGAGTTTGTTTCATAGGTGCATTAGCTTAAGAAGCTGCTTGGTTGAGTAATTCAGTTAGAACTTGATGAGAAGCGAGCCGAGGAAGTTGCGTCTGGGCATCGGGTAGTACTGGGTCGACTCGTAGTAGGTGTTGAAGAGGTTGTCCGCCCTCAGCTGAGGAGAGAGCGTGACGCGACCGAGGCGGAACGTATAGCCCGCTTGGGCATTGCAAACATTGTAGGGGTACGTGAAGTAGGACTGGTCTTGGGTGATGAAACGCACGCCGACGTAGGTCGTCTGGAAGTTCAGGAAGGCACCGAGATAGGAAAGATCCAGTCTCAGGCTCCACTTTTGCCTCGGGACATAAGGAATTTGCTTAAGGAGTGAACCATCGTCCGCGGTCTGTTTGGTACGCGTATGAGAGTCCGTGTAGGAGTAATTGAAAGTAAGACTGCCGCGGAAGTCCCGATCCTTGTACTCGAGCTTGGAAGTGAGCTCCGCGCCGGAGGAGAGTACGTCGCGCTTATTTTGCGGACGCCACAGCCATTGGTTGCCGGATCCGACAGATCCGCCTCCGCCTCTCGCACTCTCATCCGTAGGAAGCCAAAGGATCCAATTGTCGATCAGCATGGCGTAGACCGAGACTTCGCCCGAAAGGATCCATTTCTCCAAAAAGGGCAAAGAACCCGAAAGGGTCGCATCGAAAGAGCGCCCTTCTTCGGGCAGAACGTCGGGATTGCCTCCGGGTCTCCAGTACAATTCGTTGAGCGTAGGGAAGCGGAAGTTATAGGACGCCGAAGCCCGCAAGCTCAGTCTCTCGGGGATTATGGAAGAAACCAATCCGAGCGAATAGGTCGCTACCGGCTTCTTCCAGTCTACCGTCTCAAGCATTCCCCTGCCATCAAAGAGGAGCCAGGGAAGAGCCTGCCAGCGGATGGAGTTATGCCAAGAGAGGATGTCACGGTGACGGAGCAAGGGGGCCTCCACTTCCGGAGGGGTAAAGTCGATGTCGTCTATCTTCCAATTGTCGGGGTTCGTATCCCGATAGCTCTCTGCGTTGGCAATGTCGTGGCGATAGGTAAGCGTGGTACCCAAAAGGAGGTTCGGCAAAAGGCGTCGAGAGTAATCACCGGAGAGGTGGGCGGAGTGGGAACTATTACGCGTCCCCGACGGGTCGAAGCCCGGGTTATCGAACCACTTGCCGTACTTCATCGCATAGAAGATATAGGCCGCCTTAACCGAAGCACGGGACTTCTCGCCATAGAAGTCCCAGCCGAGATAGGCTCGGAAATTGTCCTCCTTTTGGTCTTCATGGGCAGTGGTCTCGACCCCGAGTGGCTGAGGGAGCATTCTGTCGCCTTTCTGATACCAGAGGACGGCAGAGAGGACAGAGCGGGGATTGATCCGGAAATGTACCTCCTGCATAGCCGAAAACTGAGAATAGTCCGCATCCCGACGGCGTTCTATGAAAGGCTCGTTGCCCATCACCTTATTGACGTAAGAAAAGGTATTGTCCGAGTGCTGGAAGTAGGCTCTCGTCTTCATGGAGAGCCGTGAAGTTCCGTACCTGACGAGAGCCTTGGCGGTGTAGGTGTTGTAAGAGCCATACTCTCCGGAGAGCGTGGTCACCGTCCTACCGTCCCACTCGGGGGCATTGGAGATATTGATGCTGCCGCCCACGGCTCCCGTGCCACTCTTGACGTCATTGGAGCCGTAGTAAAGCGAGAGTTTGTCTGCGAAAAAGACAGGCATCTGCGAGAAGTCGAATATCCCCGCCATCACGGGTGTGATGTTTACGCCGTTCCAATTGACCCGCGTCTGCTGGGGGCTTGCACCGCGGAACGAGGCCGTCGCGAGTGCTCCGAGTCCCATACTCTTGATGTGAATGGCGGTATTGCCCTCCAGGAGTTCTGCAAGGGATCGGCTCTGATAGACGTCGAGCAGCTCCGGGGCTATCTTGGTGACCTTGGCACCGGCTTGGACGTCCTTTTCTTTGGTGATGTATCTCTCATAGACAAAGAGCGTGTCCAGCATCCGTCCCTTTCCTTCCTCCGGCTCCTGTGATAAAGCGACGGAAGTAGAGAGGAGCATAAAGTACAGTCCGAGCGAAAAGGCTCCTCTGAAAGAAAGGAGAAACGCTTTCTTGCAAACCCTCGTCTCCGAAGAGAGACCCGTTCTATTACCTTCCTTGTCAGTCATCATAAGCGCATTCGATCTTTATTTACCGGGGAAAATAATCATACGCGGGTAGACTCCGACTTTGTACTTGGCCACTTCGCCCATTCCGGGACGGTAGACGCGGACATAGCCTCTTTGTGCCGTATAGTCAAGGCAGTCGCAGAGACAGACTTCGCCCTCCGGCGACACACCCATCCCGTACATCATACTCACTCCGGGTAGCTCGAGGTACTTCTCAATGGTTCTATTGTCGGTATCCAACGTGTAGACGGTCTGGACAGGCTTGTCCGCAGAGCCGTCCCGTGAAGCGATTAGGACATTAAAAAAGATACGGTTACGGCTCTTATTGATGTCCACGCGGTTGTACTTGGGCATCCCGACGATGTCGCCTTTCCGGATTTCTGAAGGCTCTTGCTTGAAAGGCACGACTACCCTATGGATGACTTTCTCGCTCGCCGTGTCGATGCAGTTGAGTGTCAGGTGTGTCTGTTCCTTGACCCTCTGCGGAAGAGTGAGCACCCACAGACGACCCTTGGAGTCCACAGGCATAATGCACGTCTTGGTAAGCTCTCCCACGACAACGTCTTCCATCAGACGCATATTGCGTACGCTGTAGTCATCGCAGTCGAAAACCGCAAGCCCCTTGCCGAGATACGCGCCGAATACCTTGCCCCCCGCCGTCGTCATCTTCTCTATCGCTGCAGGTTTCAAGGGCAGCTGCATATACTCGATTTCCTTGTAAGGCGGTTTGGTTCGGATGACGACCATCTGTCCGTGGAGGTCACTTACGAATGCCGTAGAATCGGTAAGAGGGGCGATAAAACGAGGCGAGCCGCTTTCTTTGTAGCGGATATTACCCACGCTTTTGAAAGAAACGGGATCCAGTATCTCTATTCGACGGGAGTTATTCACGGCAACGAAATAAAGCCCGTTAATCATCGTCATAGACTGCGCCACATCGCCGAGCGGACGGCGGTTGACCCAGCGAAAAACGTCGAAGAGCGTCTCTCCGTCCTCGTATATGACTGAGAGGGCAGCGGTATTGGTGGTAAAAAGGCCCTCGTTGACGACCACCATTTTGACCGCTTTGCCGTCTGCGCCCTCGAAAGAAGGCAGCTCCGGTATCTTGTCGCACGCCATAAGCATCACAGCGCACACCGTCGCCATGATCCGACAGGATAGATATTTCTCAAACGATTTGATGCACCTCATAGCTTCCTCGTCAGCGTAACATAACCGGGGAGGAAGCGAAGTCTCGAAAGACCAAACGGGATGAACTTGTGCTTAAAAAAACACTTTGCGCATTTCGACCATGCGCATACCGCCCAAAAGGCTTTTGGAGCTCACCACGAGTGTATACTTCATCTCCCGGAAGTTTATTTTCACTCACAATATCGGAACGGTCCAAAAGAGCGCCGTCCGAAAAAGTCAATGGTAGGTCTTCTGACTTATCCTCCTATAACCTTTCTTTTCTATCCTTCCCGTCCGGCATCTCTGAGACATACTCTCGGACAGTGAACCACACCACAAAAACTATGCGTGTGACGAAAAGAGGGCTTCGGCTTGTCTTGAGCCGAGAGGAATTACAGCAGCGGGTACTGTACAGGTCTTGCACCTGTTTCCCTTTTCACCTATTTCTTGAGACAAACGCGCTCGTTTATTGCCTTTTAAGGAATAGGAACCATTTACTTCCACAAAAGTAGTCAAAACAATTGACTTTCAGAAACCTTTTTCTACTCATTTTGGGGTGTGTCCAAAGGGAGGGCGAGTGGGTACCCAAAGTCAGCTTTCGGCACCCACTCACCCTCCTCTCTCCTCCGACTTCTGCACAGGACACGCCCTCCACTCCATACAAAAGAGACCCGTACCGAGAAAAAATTTTCGGTACGGGTCTCGTCTCGATGTCTCCCGTACCGAAACTTTTTTCTCGGTACGTACCAAAATCCCCCTCCGAGC
>SFHG01000056.1 GCA_004555765.1 Bacteroidales bacterium | reverse complement strand
TTACGAATGGCACATTTTGCAAACGATGGAAGACTGAAGCTTTTGATCGTTGTGGGTACCAGACCGGAAATCATCCGGCTCTCTGCCACAATAAACAAATGCAGAAAATACTTTGATGTCGTATTAGCCCACACAGGACAGAACTACGACTATACGCTTAATGGTATATTCTTCAAGGATCTGAAAATAAAAGACCCGGAAGTATATCTCGAAGCCGTCGGTGATGATCTTGGCTCCACAATGGGTAACATCATTGATAAAAGCTACAAACTTATGGTGGAAATAAAGCCGGACGCAGTTTTGATCTTAGGCGACACCAATAGTTGTCTCTCCGTAATTGGAGCTAAGCGACTGCATATCCCGATCTTTCACATGGAAGCCGGTAACAGATGTTTTGACGAAAACCTTCCGGAAGAGACGAACAGGCGTATCGTCGATATTATTTCCGATGTCAATATGTGTTATTCCGAGCACGCACGTAGATATCTTAACGCGTCCGGAGTGGCAAAAGAACGTACCTTTGTAACCGGCTCTCCAATGGCAGAAGTTCTTAGAAATAATCTCCCCGCAATAGAAGCATCGGATATTCATCAAAGACTAGGATTGGAGAAAGGCAAATATTTCCTCCTCTCTGCTCACCGGGAAGAGAATATAGACTCCGAAAAGAATTTTTTATCACTCTTTTCCGCAATCAATGCCTTGGCAGAAGAGTATGATATGCCTATTCTTTATTCCTGCCATCCAAGATCGCGAAAAAGAATCGAGAAGAGCGGCTTCAAACTTGACCCGAGGGTCATAGCTCACGAACCACTTGGCTTCCATGACTACAACTGCCTACAGATGAATGCGAAAGCAGTAATCTCGGACTCCGGCACACTTCCAGAGGAAAGTTCCTTCTTTACCTCCATAGGTAAACCAATCGCTGCTGTATGCATCAGAACCAGTACGGAGCGCCCCGAAGCGCTTGACAAGGGGATATTTGTCTTGGCCGGCATTGATGGTGAGTCTCTTCTTCAAGCTACAAAAACAGCCATCAAACTTGTCGAAGAGGGAGACCTTGGCATCCCTGTACCGGACTATGTAGAAGAAAACGTCTCTACTAAAGTCGTCAACCTCATACAGAGTTATACCGGCATTGTAAACAAAATGGTGTGGCGCAAGTTTTAATGAAGATGAAAAGATGAATATACTATTTCCCAGCATAAATAAAGTCGACCCTTTGGCACAGGAAGGAATTTACGATGTCCTCCTCAAACAATTTTTGGATAACGGGCATACTGTGTATATAATAAAACCAGTTGAAAGGAGAGAAAAAAGGAAAGCATCTGTCAGATCAGTTCAGAATCTGACAATCATAGAAGTAAACACGCTTAATCTCTTCAACACAAATCTCTTAGAGAAGGGATTATCCAACGTATTTATTTCTCATTCATATTACAGAGCTATAAACGAGTTCATATCGGGCGTGAAGATAGACCTCATTCTATCAGCCACACCACCGGTAATGCTCAGTCCTTTGATCAAGCAACTTAGAAAGGATTATCCTGAGGCAAAGACATACTTAATGCTTAAAGACATTTTCCCTCAAAATGCCGTAGATATTGAGATGATCAAAAAGGGAGGTCTTTTATATAAGTGGTTTCGCAAACAGGAAAGGGAACTTTATGTGTTATCTGATCACATAGGATGTATGTCCTTGGGAAACAAAGATTTTATACTCAAGCATAACGACTATTTGGCTCCCGAAAATGTGGAAATTTTACCTAATGCAACCATCATTCGAGAACCAACGCCAATTTCTCTTGAGGGAAAAAGAGAAATCCGGACTAAATACGGCATTCCTGAAGATGCTGTTTTATTCCTATATGGGGGGAACTTCGGAAAACCTCAGGGCATAGACTTTATTATAAAGGTATTGGAAGATAACATTAACAAGTCTCACACATATTTCTTTTTTGTTGGAAAGGGAACTGAATTCCATCGAGTTGAGAACTTTATCCGTTCGAAAAAGCCTCGGAATATCAGTGCCCATTCTTTTCTACCAAAACAGGAATACGATCGCTAGGTGGCAGACGTTGGTCTGATATTCCTGGACTACAGATTTACTATCCCCAATTTTCCCTCAAGACTACTCTCTATAATTGGCAATAAACAACCTGTACTAATGGCCTCCGACCCCAATACAGATATGCCACAAATTATCAGAGAGAATGACTTCGGGTATACCGTACTGTCAAATGATGTAGCCGGTTTCACCAAAATAGTAGACCATATAATCTCTCATCCTGAAGAGCTACGAACCAAAGGGAAAAATGGTTATGAGTTCTTAAAGGCAAATTACGACGTAAGAGATGCCTATAAGACGATTATGAAACATTTCGAGTGACTACAATAAGGAGATTGGAGGAAAGCCACGCAGACCACAAACTTCCGTGCGTAACAGGAGTCGGTTTTCGATAGGGATGCAATGGTTTGGAGATTTGACACACCACCCCACATAGGTTGTAAGGATTGACCAAAGTGAGAATCTCACTCAGCTAATTTAAGCATAGAAATAGGGGGTTGGGGCGAAAAGAGAGGGAGGTACAGAGACAGGTAGGCACCGGGTACGGACATAGGAAATAGGTTCGGTCTGTACCCCCTCTCTCTCTTAGTTAGTAGTAAGGATTTTTATAAAGGAGGCACAGACCGTACCCTGTGCCTCCTTTCCTTTCGTGGTTTCTGCACAGTCCACGGTCTGTGCTGCCTCTCTGCTGGCTGCTGGCTACAAACTGCTGACTGCTAACTGCTAACGACTAACTACTGACTGCTGACTGCTGACTGCTGACTGCTAACGACTAACTACTAACTACTAACTACTAACTACTGACTGCTGACTGCTAACTGCTAACTGCTAACTGCTAACTGCTAACTGCTGACTGCTGACTGCTGGCTGCTAACTGCTGACTGCTAACTGCTAACTGCTAACTGCTAACTGCTAACTGCTGACTGCTGACTGCTGGCTGCTAACTGCTGACTGCTGGCTGCTAACTGCTGACTGCTGACTGCTGGCTGCTAACTGCTGACTGCTAACTGCTAACGACTAACTGTGTAGGGTACGCGCTATGTACTTCCTTAATTAGGTTCTTCGGGAGATTTAGGCGGAGGTCACAAAAAAAGGTATCTTTGAGAAGTAAGAGGGAGAAAGAAAGGAGGGAGGGAGAAAATGTGCATTCTTTAAACCAAGACAAATAATCACGAGTATGATAAAGCATTTTATCCTGCAGGCAACCATAGTACTGGGGCTCGCGTCTGTCGCGTTCTCCGGGTGTTCGTCCGTCCCGTTGAGCGGTCGCAGTCGTGTGAACGTGGTGTCCGACGAGCAGATTCTGGGCTTATCGGCACGGGAGTACGCCAAGTTCATCTCCACAGCACCTATCAGCCAAAATAAGGCGGCCACGCAGCGTATGCTCAACGTAGGACGCCGTATCGCGAGTGCCACGGAGCGGTACCTCACGAACGCCGGGATGCCGGGGGAGGCAGCGAAGTTCAGCTGGGAGTTTAACCTCATCCGTGACCCCCAAGTCAACGCATGGTGTATGCCCGGCGGAAAGATTGTGGTTTTCGAGGGGTTGCTGCCGCTTTGCCCCACGGACGACGACTTAGCGACAGTCCTTTCCCACGAGGTGGCTCACGCGATGGCCAAGCACGCGAATGAGCGGATGAGTTCACAAGTCCTTCAGAATGCGGGCGGACAGGTTTTGGGCAACATTCTTGGCGGCACCTTAGGCTCGATGGGGCAAGTCATCGGCGGTCTGGCGTACAGCGCCGGGATGAAGTACTTCGTGGATCTGCCCTATAGCCGTCAGCACGAATACGAAGCCGACAAAATAGGGATTTATCTTATGGCCCTGGCCGGGTACGATTACACCAAGGCAGTCGATTTCTGGAAAAGAATGGCGGCACGCTCGGGAGGAAACTCGGGCAATAATATGTGGAGCACCCACCCCAGTGACGAAAGCCGCATCGCAGCCATCGAAGCCGAGCTGCCCAATGTACGCGCCTTTGTCGCAAACGGAGGACGCATCTCGAACGCCCCCACTCCCGTACCCGAGCGCAACCGACAGACGGGCACACAACGCAAGCAAAATACGACCGTTATTCCGGGCAACAACAAAAGAGACGTTCCACTGAAGACTCGTTACTAAACTAATACTCCGGGAGGGGAAAGGAAACTTTTGTCCACCCCAAACAAGGAATCAAACTAAAAGAATGACCATAGGATTTGTAGCCGCTGCCGAGCGCGATGCCAAGCGAGAGGCGCTCACTCACGCACTGATGGAGTATGTGCTTGGGCACTCAGAAGGACATACGTTGCTCATAGAGCCGCGCTTTTTTGCCTCTTTGATGATGCAGGGGGTGGATCTCGGCAATGCCAGGAGCGTCTCACCGATGTCCGAAGGAGCGTCCTGCGACTTACTCGTCAGCATCGGCGGCGACGGTACTTTTCTCAGAGCTGCCAAACTTGTGGCCGGGACCGAGACCGCCATACTCGGAGTCAACGCAGGGAGATTGGGGTTCTTGGCAAGTATGCAACCGGAAGAATTGATGGAGTCGTGGGCTCCGGTCTTGGACGGAGCGTACACCGAAGAGATGCGTACGATGCTGGAAGTCAGCGAGGCAGATCCGGACGGCAAAGAGACGGTCATCGGAGAAGCGCTCAACGAAATCTCCGTCCTCAGACGGGATACAGCCTCAATGATCGAAGCGATGACGTATGTGGACGGGGAGTTTATGGGCAATTACGTCGGGGACGGGGTAAATATCGCCACGCCGACAGGCTCTACCGCTTACTCCATGAGCGTCTTTGGACCCATCACGCACCCGTCAGCCAAAGTGCTGCTTATTTGCCCCATAGCGTCCCACTCCCTCAATATGCGCCCCCTTGTGCTCCCCGACTCCGTGGAGCTCAGCGTCGAAGTCTCGAGCCGCAACGGCTCCTTCCTACTCACCATCGACGGTAAGGGCAAGCCGATGAGGCACCATACGCCCCTAAGGGTGCGGAAAAGCAAAAAAGAGATCCGCGTGGCACATCTCAGAGAGCGCTATTCGTATTACGCTACGCTGCGAAATAAACTGATGTGGGGGCAAGATGTGCGAAAGTTTGAAATGTAAGTATTAGGGATTTACGATTGAAAAAGGTATCTTTGCCGTCACGGCGCTACTATTGCACTCAGAGGTAAAAAGAGCCCGTAATAACGGCAAAGCCGCCGGTAAGCACGCAGTTTTTAAGGAATAAATATCCATTTATCGATAAAATGACTAAGGCAGAATTAGTAAACGAGATCTCCAAGCGAACGGGCTTGGAAAAAAAGATGGTGCTCGACACCGTCGAATCGATGATGGCGGTCGTAAAGGACAGCCTCATCAATAACGAGAACGTATATCTTCGCGGATTCGGCAGTTTTATCGTAAAACACAGAGCGCCGAAGACGGCTCGCAATATAGCGGAAAATACCACGCTTCAGATCCCGGCAAGGAACATCCCCTCTTTCAAGCCGGCGAAGAGTTTCGTGGCAGAAGTGGACAAGCAATAAGTTTCGCCACTCGGTGAAATACCGTCCGGCTTTTTGGGACAAAACAGGAAGCAGTTTACTCTCCCATCGGGGAGACCCTTCCTGACAAATACACTCACTTAATAACTACATCATAACGAATTATGCCAAGCGGAAAGAAAAGAAAGAGACATAAGATGTCTACGCACAAGCGCAAAAAGAGACTGCGTAAGAATCGTCACAAACATAAGTAAGCCCACCTCTACACGATAGAGAGAAACTTCTGTGACGCATCCAATAGTCACCCCGAAACAACTAAACCTTGGTTTGTCACGCTCTCTTACTCCGGTTTGGGCTCCAAACCGCAAGAGGAGTGAGGTGCGGCAAATCGAGGTTTGTGTTTTCGGATTATCTTAAACCCTATTTTATTAACCATCTCGCGTGAAAAGTGAACTAATCATCGACGTTCGCCCCAAGGAGGTCTCCATAGCCGTCCTTGAGGATCGTAACCTCGTAGAGCTCCAGAGAGAGAAGCAAAACATAGCTTACTCCGTGGGTGACATCTACCTCGGTACGGTAAAGAAGGTGATGCCGGGACTGAACGCGGCTTTTGTGGACATCGGTCACCCGAAGGAGGCTTTCCTCCACTATCGGGACTTGGGCGCCGGATTCCTCACCGCCAAGTCTTTTTTGGCCGCCGAGCGGAAGTATGGAAAAGACTTTTCCGGAGAGAAGGTACAGCTTGAGAAAAACTTAGAAAAAGAAGGTGCCATAGCCGATCAACTCGCCCAAGGCGATGAGGTTCTCGTACAGATCACGAAAGAAGCCATCTCCACGAAAGGGCCCAGACTCTCGGCAGAGCTCTCTTTTGCAGGACGCTACCTCGTACTCATCCCTTACTCGGATAAGGTGTCCGTCTCCCAAAAGATTACGAACCGGGAGGAGAGCAAGCGCCTCAAGCAGCTCATCCTCAGCATCAAGCCGAAGAACGTCACCGTCATCGTCCGGACTTCGGCTCAAGGTGTGATGGTTCCCGAGCTTCATCACGAGCTGATGACCCTCATCAACCGGTGGAAAAATACCGTCGAAAACCTGCAGAAGACGCTCCCCGAGACCTTAAAGGCGGAAAAAGCGCCCAAAGAAGGAAAGAAAAAGGGTTCAAACTCAGGTCAAGTCAAGCTCTCGAGTGCCCAAAGGCTCTTGCACGAAGAGTCATCGCGCACGCTCAGCCTTCTGAGAGACACCTACAATTCGAACTTCAAGGACATCTGGATCAACGACCGGGGACTCGTCAAAGAGATCGCCGAGTACATCGATCTCATTGATCCCGGCCAGGCAGGTATCGTCAAGTTTTACGAAGACAAGAAGCCTATCTTCGATGCCTTCAACATCACGAGGCAGATCAAGCACCTCTTTGGGACATCCGTCACCTATAAGCAGGGCGCTTACCTCATCATCGAGCAAACGGAAGCGATGCACGTTATTGACGTGAATAGCGGCAACCGTGCCAAAGGATCGAGCGAACAGGAGGAAACCGCCATCGACGTCAACCTCTCTGCCGCCGAAGAGATCGCCCGGCAACTTCGCCTCAGAGATATGGGCGGCATCATCGTCATCGACTTCATCGACATGGCTCAGCAGAGCAACCGTCAGAAACTCTTCGAGTATATGACGGAGTGTATGCAGCACGACAGAGCGAAGCACACCATACTGCCCATCACGAAGTTCGGTCTGATGCAGATCACGAGACAGAGGGTACGCCAGGTGATGAAGATTGAGACCGAAGAGACCTGCCCCACCTGCCTCGGCACAGGGAAGATACAGCCGTCCATCTTCTTCACCGACGAGCTCGAGAAAAAGATCGAAAAGATCATCAGCGAAGGCATCAAGAAGTTCACGCTCAATGTCCACCCCTTTGTCGCCGCCTACATCACCAGAAGCACGGGCGGTATCTTGGGCATAGCAGGCAAGTCGCTCCTAAACGATTGGAAGAGCAAGTACACCCGCAACATCTCCATTCAGGCCGACGAGTCGCTCGGAATGCTGGGGTACACTTTCTACGACAAAGAGCACAATGAGCTGACCCACCTGCTCGAGGACGAAGATCAAAAGGAAGACGAGGACGACCTGACCGTCGAAGTCGAAGAAACGCCTCAAAAGGAAGAAGTCCAAAAGAAAAGCGAGAATCGACCGAAAACCTCTTCCAAGCCAAGACACAAACGCGGATCAGGATCCGGCAAAAAACCGGATCCAGACGCACCCCAAGACCCATCTCAAGCCTAACCATCCCTCGCGGATACCCACAAAGAGGACAAGCTCCCGGATAACCCGGAGAGAGTTTGTCCTCTTTTTGGTAACTTTGTGTGCGACAAAGAGACGGGTAGAGAAAAGCCCCGATGCTCCGCACGACACTGATACTGCATAACGATTATATATACCCTTTTGAAAGATTACGCCTATGAGCAAATTGGTAGGGAACTTGATCCCCAACACTTTTTTTATCACCAAGGGAAGTGGTGAGTCCGATCTCGAAATGCATGCGGGTTCCTACCACATGGCTCTGTTTGATGCCGGCATTTCCGATTTCAATATCATGACCTATTCGTCCGTTATTCCTGCCACGGCCAAGCTTGTGTCTATGGACGAAGTGGATATGCCGCCTTTCGGCTCCGAGCTTAAGACAATTCTTGCCGTCTCTCACGGGATGCAGGACGAGTACGTCTCTGCCGGTGTCATCTACGCGTGGATGTACAAAGACGAAAACTTTGACGAAAAAGTGGGCGGTCTCGTCTGCGAAGTCTCCGGGCGCTACCGCATCGAAGAGCTTGAAGCGCGCCTGACCCGCGTCATCGAGGATCTACACCAAAGGACGTACTCCCAATACTATCTCGGTGAGCTTAACTTCATCACCGAGGGTATCACGATCAAGGAACGCTACGGTACGGCACTCGCCGGCCTTTGCTTCATCGATTTCAAGCAACCCGAAGTCGAAGAAAAAGATTAATCGGAGCCCTATTCCTGCTCCGCAGAAAACACACGAGAGGTGAGAGGGGAACCGGTCTTTTGCCCGGGGTCTCTTTCGCCTCTTTTTGATAAAAGGTTATGGTGTCCATACTCTTTTCCAAGCGCGAAAAGCCATTTATCCCCTCCAAGATGATCATTCTGCTCATCTTGAGCGTATCCAGTTTTCTGAACCCCTTCATCTCCACCTCTGTAAATACCGCCCTCCCGTCCATCGGTAAGACTTTCGGCGTGGGTGAAGTGACCCAGATGTGGGTCGTCAACGCCTTTCTCTTCACGTCGTCCGTACTCCTGCTCTCTTTTGGCAAATGGGCGGATCGTGTGGGACCATACAGACTCTTTATTCCCGGTCTCTTCCTTTTCGGTCTCGGGAATGCGGGTAGTGCCCTGGGACTAAGCGTGGGCTTTATGATCGCGTCGCGCGCCGTGCAGGGTCTCGGGTCGGCTATGCTGTACGCGTCCGTCTTCCCCATCCTCACGAAGACGTTCCCGAAAGAAAAACGGGGACTCATCCTCGGCGTCAATCTCGCCATCGTCTCCATCGGGCTGACGGTGGGACCCTTTCTGGGAGGCATCATTACCGATGCTATGGGGTGGCACTGGATGTTTTGGGTCGTGTCTGCACTCAGTTTCGTGCTTTGGGTCTTTGCCTTTGTCCTTTTCAGAGATCTGAAAGAGCCCGCGCAAGTACACCCTCACCCGTTTGACATCAAAGGTGCCGTCATCTACACCCTCGGTATGGGCGGATTCATCGGCGGTCTGACGGAGTTAACCACACCCTGGGGCTTCCTTTTCCCCGTTGGAGTGATCTTGCTCGTCGTCTTTTACCACATCGAAAAGAAGACGGACGAGCCGATGCTCGACACAAGTCTTTTGACCGAAAATAAGCTCTTTTTGCTCTCCAACCTCAGCTGTTGGTACATCTATGCGGCTTCTTTCATCTGCATCGTCGTGCTCAGCCTTTATGCCCAAAACTTCCTCGGGTATTCTGCTTCGGAAGCCGGGCTTCTGCTGATGGTACAGGCGGTTATGATGAGCATCACCACCCCGCTCTCCGGTCGTTTGAGCGACAAGTACAACCAGAGTCTCGTGACGCTCTTTGGTCAAATCATTTACGCTATAGGATCGCTCCTGCTTTTCCTCTGCGTCTACTTGGAGTGGGCTCCGTACTGGCTCTACATCTCGATGACGGTGTGCGGCATCGGCTACGGTTCGCTCCTCACCCCGCTCTCAAATACGATTATGAGTTCAGTGGGCAAGCATCAGCTCGGCACTGCATCCGCGACCCTTTCGTCTATGCGCCAGATCGGACAGTCTTCCGGGCTCAGCCTCGGAATGGTGGTCACCGCATTTCTGTCTGCCAAGTTTTTTGGCACCCGGTTTGTGGGCGATGTCCCTGTTGAACTCAAAAAGGCTTTTGCCCAAAGTCACTCCGAAGTCATCTTCTTTATCGTTTTTGTCCTCAGTGTCTTGGCTGTCATAAACGGCTACCTGACCTGCAAACACTCCATCAAAAAGACAGACAACTCTAACCCATCCCTTTCAAGCGACCAACTAATATGACATCCATCAAATTCCTCGCCCAAAAGCGGCGCAGCATCCGCAAATACACGTCCGAAAAAATCTCTTCCGAAGACATCACGGAGATTATGGAGACGGCACTCATCGCTCCTACAGCCAAAAACACGCGCTCCGTCCGCTTCGTCCTCGTGGACGACCCCGAGACGCTCGAAGCACTGAGCGTCGCGAAAAAAGGACACGGTAAGTTTGTGAAAGAGGCTCCGCTCGCCATCGTCGTCTGCTCCGACAAAAGCGTGGCATCCCGCCCCTACATTGACGCCGCCATTGCCGCCTCCTACATCCAGCTCGCAGTCGCCGAGCTCGAACTCGGATCCTGCTGGAGCCACATCCACGAAACCGAGACGGCAGACGGCGGAGATGCCGAAGAAAAAGTCAAAGAGATACTCTCCCTCCCCGAAAGCTACGGCGTACTCTGCATCATCGCCATCGGCGTTCCTCAGGATCCGGCACTTCTTGCCACCAAGGAGCGCGAAATCGAGTGGGAGCGCGTCTATGTCGGCAAATACGAAGAGCGTACCGCCACAGTGGACGAAGAGTGATCCTATATGTGCTGTCCTTTCGCGATCTTGGTACGTACCGAGACGCTCTCCGAGGTACGTGAGGGACGGAAGTTTGGTACGGACATAAAATAAGTTTTCGGTTCGTACCAAATCAAGAACGCTATTTCACTCCGATAAATCGAGAAAAGCCATGCAAAAATTCGCTCTCATAGGTAGCGGACGTGTCCCGTCTCACCTCGCTCCCGCCATCGTGCACGGAGGCATCGCCTGTACAGGTGTCTGGAGCCGGACTTACGCACATGCGGAGGCGCTTGCCCGTAAGCTGGACACGGCCGCGACAGCAGGACTTGGGGATTTCATCCGGCGGGCATCGGACTCGGGAGCCGAGGCGCTTCTCATCTCGGTCACGGATGATGCCATTCCTATCATCGCATCAGCCTTACCCCGGGATCTGAATATTCCGGTAGTGCACACTTCCGGGAGTACACCTCTCGAAGTACTCGCTCCGCTACCGAACCGTGGCGTACTCTACCCCATGCAGACCTTCTCTGGAGAGCGGGAAATCGAGGTCTCCGAAGTCCCCTTTTTCCTCGAATACAACACGGACAAGGCGGGAGATGCGCTCAAGGCTTTTACCGAAGCCATAGGCGCAAAAAACGTCCGAACCATCACGAGTGAAGAGCGCGTAAGGCTTCATCTTGCGGCCGTCTTCGGCTGCAACTTCGTCAACCACCTGTACGCCCTTGCCTCGAAGACGCTCGAAGGCACATCCATCCCCTTCTCCTCGCTCGCGCCCCTACTCTCGGAGACACTCGCAAAGGCACTCTCTTTCGACCCGAAGACTGTCCAGACCGGTCCCGCAGTCCGCAGGGATAGTCTGACCATAGAGCGTCACCTCGCCCTTTTGAGGAAAGAAGCCCCCTCCCTCGCCGAAGTCTACGACCTCCTTACCCGATCCATCCAAAACCTATCCTGATTATATGAGCAAAATAGCCCAAGACCTCACCCGATTCAAGGCCGCAATCTTTGACATCGACGGAGTACTCTCCCGCCAAACCGTGAATATGGACCCCGCCGGACGCCCCATCCGCACCACTAACGTCCG